>NZ_NHCK01000014.1:0-140899 GCF_002172815.1 Hyphomonas sp. TMED31
GAGACCGACCAAACCGAGGATCTCAAGGCGATGACCGTGCCAACGCTCGTCCTGCATGGCGATGACGACCAGGTCGTTCCCATTGCCAACTCGGCCCTGAGGGCGGTCGAACTACTGCCCAATGGCACACTCAAGGTCTATCCCGGCCTGTCGCACGGCATGCTGACGGTCAATGCCGACATCCTCAATCCGGATCTGCTGGCCTTCATCAACGCCTAATCGACCGACCCGGCGCAGCTTCCCCGACTGGCGCCGGGCCGCGTTTGCCCTTATATACCGCTCCTTGACCAGACGGCCGGGCAGCCGCTGGTGCGCGGGTAACTGTGCACTGGAGGAAAGTCCGGGCTCCAGGGAAACAGGGCGACGGCTAATGGCCGCCCGGCGCGAGCCGAGGGAAAGTGCCACAGAAAGCAAACCGCCGCTTCTTCATGGAGCGGTAAGGGTGAAAGGGTGGGGTAAGAGCCCACCGCGGGACTGGCGACAGGACCGGCACGGTAAACCCCGCCCGGAGCAAGACCGAATAGGGGGCGCGCATGGGCCGTTTTCCGCCCGCGCCCCGGGTGTGTCGCGTGAGGTGCCTGGCAACAGGCATCCCAGAGGAATGGCTGCCAGATCCCTGCGAAGGCAGGGACGAACAGAACCCGGCTTACAGGCCGTCTGGTCTTTTTCCCCGGTCGCGCAAAGCGCGACAATTCGATCGAGGATCGAATTGAGGGGAAACAGGCCCGCAGCGTAAGCAAGGGCTACACCCCGATGACGCTTCGCGTCATCATTCGATCGAGGATCGAATGTTGGAAGAAAAGGCCTGAAGCGCAAGCGAAGGCTGCTGCCCATGCCGCAAGGCGGCAGCTTGGACAGTTCGCCCCTAAGCTTCCAGCATCGCCTCGAACCCGCCATGAATCAGCCGCGAGCCATCAAACGGCATGGACATGCCCTGCATGCGTTCGTCTGCTTCCATCTTCGCCCAGGCCGCATCCCGCACCTCTTTCGAGGGCCAGGTCACGAAGGACAGGACAATGCCCTCCCCCTCCTCGCGCGCGACGGCCAGATGCATGGACGTCTTCTTGCCCTCCGGCACATCGACGCCCCAGCATTCCATCACGCTCAGCGCGCCAAGCTCTTTCATCATGCCCGACATCATCTTCGCCTGTTCCAGATAGGCCGCCTTGTTCGCCACTGGCACCGCCGCCAGAAACCCATCGACAAATGTCATCTCATTTCCTCCTCAGGGCGCACCCCGGCACCACGGACGCCACCATAGCGCAACATCTGGCGACAGGCGACGATTGTGTCGTTCACCGGTCCATACACGCCTTGTCCCCCTGAATTCCGGTCGCATCCTGCAGCGCGCATTGATCCGGACAGGAACTTTATCCCCCTCCTGAAAATCCGGTGTATCATGACCGCATGACTGGCCTGCTTGCCCCTCCTGCGCAATTGCCACCGCACCTCCAGCGCTTTCGCGTCTGGATCTGGCTGCAGCTGGTCATGCTGCGCCTTTATGTGTGCGCTGTGAAAGGGGCGCGGGCATCTTTCCTGACCGGAATTGACAGGAACGGAAATGTCCACATCGTCGCGATTGGCGATACCCTGACAGAGCGCCGCGCTGCGCCGTGGAGCTTCACGCCGTCAAAAGCGTTTCGCATGGCCATGTCCGAAGATGAGGATGTGGCAGTGGGGATCTGCTCGCCCCGTCCAAAGACGAAGCCCGGGATTGACTTCATGGTCCCCTCAATCCCGAATCCCGGGCTAAGCCGGAATGAGCAGAACACGGCAAATCTGCCCCTGCCAGAGACGTGACAGAAACGCGTGTTCTGAAATTCGGTTCCCGGAAAAGCGCCTTGATTGGCGTCAAACGTGCAGCTTGTTACACGGTTCCTGCCTGCATCTCCGCGATGAAGGCATCCGCCTCGGCAATCGAGCGCTCCATTTCGGCAATCAGGGCCGCCACATCGGTTTCAATGTCGCGCGTCTCATCCCCCAACGCCGCAATCGCCCGGGCGTTCAGATTGTGCTTCAGGAACAGGACACGATCCTTGAACACGGCCAGGACCGGGTCCATCGAAGCCGCCGCCCGGTCCATCTTGTCGACCAGTACGGAATAGCGCTCTCGCGTGGCTTCCAGCTGGTCCGCCGAGGCGCGGCGCAGGCCGGGATCGGAATATTCTTCCAGCTCCTTGCGCCATTCCACGAACAGGTCGCGGGAGACGGCTTTCATGTCCTTGATCCGGTCACGCACCCGATCGGCCTTCGCTTCAGACCGTTCATAGGCCCGGTTCAGGGAGTCATAGGAGGCTTCGAGTTCGCCGCCATCAAAATTCACGACATCGCGAAACGCTGCCAGCGCATTGGTGAATTCCTGCTTGGCCTCCGCCTGCGCGTCCGATGCTTCGTTCACGCGCGACACCAGCAGATCCCGCTTCTGGTATCCGAACTGCTCCATCGCGCCATAATAGGCCGTCGAACAGGCAGAGAGTGTCGTGGTGGCGAAAACAGCGGCGAGCATGGCCGCGCGGATGCGATTGGACATGATGGACAAAAACCCCTTCCCGAAGATTCCAGCCGGCCCTCTTTGCCGTGCGTCGCCCCATCCGTCCAGTCCGGACAGGAAAAGCGGGGGTCAGGCGTCCAGAACGCTCAGGAAACGCTCGATCTCTGTGTCCTCGGTGGCCCAGGAACAGACGAAGCGCTGGCTGCCACCCATCCAGGGATAGAACACCGCGCCCGCCGCGCGCAGCGCCGTGACCTGATCGTCGGGCAGCATCGCGAAGACTTCATTGCCCTGCGGCTCGAACGCCAGAGACACACCGCGCGCCACCAGGCCATCGGCCAGCTTCCGGGCCATGCCGTTTGCCTGCGCCGCCAGATCCAGCCACAGGCCGCCCTCCAGCATCGCCTCGGCCTGCGCGGAAAGGTACCGCATCTTGGGCGGCATGTGGCCGGACCGCTTCGCCCGCGCCTCCAACTCGCGTGTCTTTTCCCGCGCCTTGCCGAACAGCAGGATGATCTCGCACCCCATCGCCCCGGTCTTGGTCAGGCCGAAGGTCAGCACGTCCACGCCAGCTTGCCAGCTCATCTCCGCCGCGCTCGCTCCGGTTGAGACCAGTGCATTGCCCAGACGCGCGCCATCCAGATGCACGATCAAATCCGACGCATGCGCCCTGGCCGCATAATCCTTCACCTCTGCCACGCTATAGGCCGTACCGTTTTCGGTGAGGTTCGTCAGGGACAGGACATGCGCTGGGGTTTCATGCACGAAGTCATGATTGATGCGCGCCAGGGCCTCATCCAGCTGCGCAGGGCCGATCTTTCCATCCGGCCCGCGAAGCAGGTGCAGCTTGCCTCCGCCGGAAAAGAATTCCGGCGCGCCGCGCTCATCCACGGCGATATGGGCCCCGGCATGACACAGCACTGCGCCCGTCGGCGGGCAGAAGCAGGACAAGGCCAGCGCATTCGACGCCGTGCCGGACGCCGTCAGCCAATAGTCGAAATCGTCTGTACCGAACACAGTCGCCAACTGGCCCCGCAAACGTCTTGTCACCCGGTCATTGCCATAGCTCGACTCGAGGCCGGAATTCGCGGCGAGCACCGCTTCCAGCACTTTCGGATGCGCGGGCGCAGACGTGTCGGAGGAGAAATTCATCAGATCTGCGTGTCCGGTGTTTGCCACATCAGGTGCTGGCCGCCATCACTGGCGATCATCTGTCCGGTGACGCTGCTGGCTGAAACCAGGTATCGCAGCGCATTGACGATCTCGTCCGGGCTGGAGCCCTGCCCTGTCAGCGTGGCCGCGGTCTCGGCTGCAAACTCGTCTTCACTCTGATGTTTCGACTTCAGCGTCGGCCCCGGCCCGATGGCGTTGACGCGGATGTTTGGCGCCAGGGCCTGCGCCATGGTTTTCGTCGCCTGCCAGAGCGCGGCCTTGGACAGCGTGTAGGTGAAGAAATTCGGGGTCAGCTTCCAGACCCGCTGATCGATCAGATTGACGATCAGGCCCGGCGCGCCTTTCGGCAGGGCATCCGCAAAGGTCTGGGCCAGATGGATCGGCGCGCGGAGGTTCGCGTTCATGTGCTTGTCCCAGCTCTCCCGCGTATGGCTGGAGACCGTGTCCTCATCGAAGACCGAGGCCGAGTTCACAAGCAGGGACACGGGCTGTCCGACCTTCTCCGCAGCGTGCAGGATCAGCTCAGCGGTGGCCACCTCATCCGACAGGTCAGCCTGCATTGTGACGGCGTCCCCGCCGGCCGAACGAATGGCCTGGGCGGTTTCCTCTGCGCCGTCAGCGGAGGAATTGTAGTGGACGATTACCTGCCAGCCATCAGCGCCCAGCGCTTCGGCCATGGCCCGGCCCAGCCGCGCCCCGGCGCCCGTGACCAGCGCCGCACCCGGCTTCATGCCGGCGCGCTCTGGAACAGGCCGAGCAGGTTCACCCCGTGAATCAGGCCGTAGATATAGGCGGCATAGATCAGCAGCATCAACACTCCCATCAGGCGGCCAAGGCGCGCGCGCGTCAGGATGAACCCGCCGATCAGCAGCGCCGCAAAGGCCATGACCCAATGATCATATTGCGTGAAAGTCGGCGCAATCTCAATCGGCCCGAAGAGAGAGATGATACCACCCGCCCCGAGAATGTTGAACACGTTGGAACCAAGCACGTTGCCGATGGCCACTTCGCCATGCCGGCGCAGCGCCGCCGCGATGGCCGCGCCGATTTCAGGCAGGGAGGTTCCGAACGCCAGCAAGGTCAGGCCGATCCATTCCTGAGGCACGTGATAGAATTCGGCGATGCCCACACCGCCCGCGATGATCAGATGCGCGCCGAGGACGAGCCCCCCAATGCCGAGCACGATATAGGCCAGCGACCGGCCAAGGCTGAGCGGGTCGTGTTCCTCAATCTCGATGCCGGGATCTTCGCCCGACGCCACGGCCTTGCGCGCCATGTAGAAGGTGATCACGCAATACGCCACGAGAATGGTCAGGAACAGGACGCCCCCCAGGAAGGTCAGCGGTCCCACCGCCGTCAGCAACATCCAGACAGCCGTCGCCACCAGCATGGCCGTCAGCGCGCGTCCCTGCCCGTGACCGCCGGCCACAAATGGCATGATCAGCGCCGGGATGCCCAGCACCAGGAAGATGTTTGCAATGTTGGAGCCGACAATATTGCCCAGCGCGAGACCGGCCCGGTCTTCCAGCGCAGCATTCAGGGACACGACCATTTCCGGGGCCGATGTGCCGAAGCCGACAATGAAGATACCCGCGATCAGCTTGGAGACGCCAAACCGTTCGGCCACGGCGACTGCGCCGCTTACCAGGAAATCCCCCGCAAACGCCAATATGACGAGCCCCCCGATCAGGGCGGCGATCAGGGAAAAATCAGGCATGCGCCGGGCTCGCTCCTAGTCGAGACGCTTGTATTCAATGAAGTTCAGGATGCCGAATACGATTACAATTGCGGCAATGGCAATCAGAGAGGGATGGATGATCATGGCGCCGTCTCGCTGTTGTTTTCTTGAGCATTTCCATGCTTTCGCACCGCTCTTAGCGTGCGTTGCCGGGCTTGGCGAGCCCGAATTCTCAGGAAGTTTGCATTCCCTTTGCGAGTTTTTTCACATTAGACCTGTAATTCCCACGGCGTAAGGAGACCTCATGTCCTGGCTCAGAACCCGGCTTTTTCATGCCTATGCCCGCCTGCGCCGCCCCATGACGATGGGTGTGCGGGGACTGGTCGAGAATGAGGACGGGCATATCCTTCTGGTGCGCCATACCTACATTTCCGGCTGGCACATGCCCGGCGGCGGGGTCGAGCGGAACGAGCCCTGTGTCGAGGCGTTGCGGCGCGAAATCGAGGAAGAAGCGGGAATCCTGATGAATGGCGCGCCGGTACTGGCAGGCGTTTATTCCAACCACGCCTCATTCCCGAACGATCACGTCATGCTGTATCACGTGCCCCCAGGTATCTGGACACAAGGCAAGGCAACGGCGCTGGCCGAGATTGCGGAAATCCGCTGGTACCCGCCTGATGACGTCCCTGACGGCACGACCAATGGCACACGGCTAAGGCTGGCAGAATTCTATCAGGGCCAGGCCCGGTCACCTTATTGGTCGGGCAAGGCCCCTTAGCCGTCACGCCCCCGCCATTGCCAACAGCGCCGGCAGGCACAGGAAAGCAAGCGCGGCCAGCGCAACAATGACCAGGCGGGTCGTGGGGGAGAGCCGTGATCTCATGCGCACCTTGTCGGCGCGGATTGAGTCTCAATGCGGGCAGATTGTCGGAAACTTCGTGGAATTGCAGTTCAGCGGAAAGATTCGCAGATTGAGGGAACCTTTGCTCGCGTCGCCTATTGCTTGATCGTGGTGGGATGGGAACGCAGAGCATTCCACTACAAGACGAGCCCCGTGTCGGAGCAGGGTCCCCCCTCTTCCCGCTCCGGACCGAGTGTGGAACGCTGGCTTTCTCCCCCTTGAGTCAGCGTTCCTTTTCTTTGGGTCTAGTCAGGTGAGCCCGATCCGGCAGCTTTCATGTATTGCCCAGCCGTCCACCAGGACAGCGCCGCCGCAACCCAGAGCAGGCCAACCACGGTCACAATCGCCACGATCGCCAGCACATCGGACCCTGTCACCGCATCGCCATCAAGGCTCGGGCGCAGCGTGGCCAGAGGCAGCATCAGGCCGATGATCGCCGCGAACTCGAATCCGGTTTTCCACTTTGCCAGATTGGACGGGACAATCGCGGAGCGCCCGCGCGGCGTTGCCCGGAACCATGTCATGAACACATCCCGCGCGATGATCATCGCTGCAGGCACATAAATCAGCCAGGATCTGAATTCGAGCGCGAGCCCGAACAGCGCTGCGGCGATCAGCAATTTGTCGGCAATCGGGTCCAGCCACACACCGAACCGGCTGTGCGCCTCCAGTTTCCGCGCCAGCCAGCCATCCAGGAAGTCGGTGATGGCTCCCGCGAGGAATGCCAGGAACGCAAACTGGTACCAGAGCTGTTGCAGGGTTGCCCGCCGAGACAATTCCTCTGGCGACAAGCCGGTCAGCGTCAGGTCCAGGCTGCCCGCCTGCCAGAAGCCGACCAGAACGAAACCGGCAAAGACGCAGCGGGCAATGGTCAGCGCATTGGGGAGCCATTTGAAAGTCATGGCTGCCACCTCTGCCAGTGCCCGCGCGCCTTCGCAATCACGAAACTGTGGAGGTTGCCCTCCCAGCCTAATTCGTATTGCCGGTCACATCCTCAATCGCGATGTCGTAGTGCCGGTTGCAGAACTGGCAATCGATGCCCAGCGTGCCATCCGCTTCGGTCATCTCTCGCAGGGAGTCATCCGGCATCTGTTTCAGCGTCTCGACCAGCCGTTCCTGATTGCAGGTACAACGGTCATCCAGCGCCTGCGGCGTTTCCATCGTGACGCCCTGTTCGTGGAACAAACGGTAGAGCAGCTGCTCCATCGGCAGGTCCGCATCGGCCAGCTCACCATCGGTCAGCGTTGCAAACAGGGCTTCGGCTTCGCGCCACGCCTCTTCGGTTTCACCGCGCGTTTCATCTGCNGCGATCCGCTGCACCATCATGCCGCCGGATACCCAGACCGGATTTCCATCCTTGCGGTCCAGCTCGGCGACGGACAGTTTCAGGCGCGTCGGAACTTGTTCTGACATGGCAAAATAGTCTTCTGCGCACTCGCTCAGCGTGCCCTTCGACAGCGGCACGATGCCCTGATAGGGCTGGATCGCCGGATTGTCCTGAATGATGATCAGGCCAAGCCGTCCGTTCGGGCCGAACAGCTGGGGCATGTGCGGGGCATCGCCCTTGTTCACCTTGTCCAGATGGGCCCAGGCCTCGGCATCGAATTTGGCATAGCCGCGCACACCGCCATCAGAGCGATACTCGCCGACCAGCATGGACACCGGGCCATCGCCTTCGGCCTGCACCAGAAGGCGCCCCTCGAATTTCAGGGACGCGCCGACCAGCGTCGCAAGCGTCACGGCTTCGCCAAGTATGCGGGCCAAATTCTTCGGATAGTCATGCCGATGCAGGATGCCCGACAGGCTGCCCTCGCCCATGCGAACGGCGCGCCCGCGAATGGGACGGTCCACGATCTGGAAGTTCGTGACGAAATCGGTGACGGCGTAGGTTGCGTCAGTCATGGGAGGACACCTCGAATTGGTGTCCCCATGTGGCAGCGCCCCGCCCCTATCGCAAGAGGCACGCCTGCGCGAGCCCGATCAGGCCGAACAACTGCCGCCGCCCAGCACGCAGAAACTGGCGCACCAGGGATGGTTCAGCTTGACCGGATCAGCCGTCGCATCCGACAGCGTATCGCCAAGCTCGAACGCAGGGTCGTCCACCAAGAGCGTACAGGCGGTCACCGTGGCCTTGCCCGCGCCCTTGCGGCGGATCACCATGCGCTGGTTGGCGCACATGATGTCGTCTGGTGACTTGTTCAGGATGCCCCAGCAATCTGTNGTNATCTCGGGCGGATCATCGCGCGCGATCATCTCCGGGAACAGGACAAGCTGTTTGGTGTCGGACGGGTCGAGGCGCAGCCCCAGAGATTGGGCCAGCGCGCCATAGGCGGCGCGGGCGGTNGCATCATCCTCTGTCAGGGCCTGGCGTCCGGCAATCGCCACCTGTACGCCGCGTTCACCAAGCCATCGGAGGCCTTTGCACGCCTCTTCAAAAGCTCCCGACCCGCGCTCCTCATCATGAACAACCGCCTCGTGGGAATCGAGGGACACGCGCAGGATCATTCTGGAGCCATAGGTCTCGGCCAAACGCTCCAGGCCCTGCTGGATGCGAGGGCGCATCATCGGACGCATCGCATTGGTCAACAGCAGTAGGCTGTGCCCGTCTGCCAGCACGTCTTCCATGATGCCCAATATCTCCGGGCACATGAAGGGCTCACCGCCCGTGATGCCGATTTCTATGGGCTTGTCGATTTCATCCAGAAACGGCCGTACATCCGCGCGGGTGAGATAGACGAGCCGGTCGTTGCGCGGTGAACTCTCGATGTAGCAATTCACGCATTCGATGTTGCAGAGCGTGCCCGTGTTCAGCCACAGCGTTTTCAAACCTGTCCAGCCGACGCTGGCGCGCGTCTCGCCCTTGGCGGTGACATCGGGATCAGAGAATTTGGCGGGGTGAAATTCGCTATCGGCCATGCTTCCATGTGTAGCGTGATCTGCGCGCCCTTCCAGCAGTTTTGTCTGAACACACTCAATCGTGAATGTTGCCACCTGACAGGGCCGCGCTATTTTGCGCTTCATGGCTGAAAACACTCAGGAACTTGTCTTTGAAATGCTCACCTCTGGAGATGAGGGGCGCGTTTGCAAGGACATCCCTGACAGTGCCTGCAAGGAAGAAGCGGGCAATTTCTTCACGCATGTCACCAGCCTGTCGACCAGCAAGATCTCCGACGGGCTGATTGATCCCAAACTCGTGCTCAGCTGGCTGCTGACCACCATTGGCGCCCCAACCTGGCTGATTGGCCTGCTCGTGCCGGTCAGGGAGGCTGGCGCGCTGTTGCCGCAATTGTTCACCGCCGCCGCCCTGCGCGAGCTGCCTCAGCGCAAATGGGCCTGGGCNGCGGGCTCTGCGGTACAGGGNCTCNCGGCGGCCAGNATGGGCCTCGCCGCCTTCTTTCTCGATGGGGCAGCNGCAGGCTATGTCATCCTGATCGCNCTGGCCGTGCTGGCGCTCGCNCGCTCGGTCTGNTCGGTGACCTACAAGGATGTGCTTGGAAAGACCGTCTCGAAATCGCGTCGGGGTACGGCCACGGGAACGGCCAGCACGGTCGGCGCCGCAGCTGTGCTGGTCTATGGCGGCTTGCTCACCGTCGGCTGGATCGACCGGATGAGCCTCGTCATTGGCGGCTTGCTGCTCGCCGGCGGCCTCTGGATGACGGGCGCGGCCCTGTTCACGACGCTGAAAGAGGAGCCGGGCTCCACCGAAGGCGGCGGCAACCCGATCAAATCCTTCCGGGACAATTTCCAGCTGCTCGCCGAGGACAAGCAGCTGCGCCGGTTCATCCTGACGCGCGGCCTGCTGATCTCCACGGCGCTGGCCCCGCCCTTCATGGTGGCGCTCGGCACGGACACTGAAGAGGCCAGCCAGATGTTTGGGGGTCTGGGACTGCTCGTCATCGCCTCAGCCGGAGCGGGCCTGCTCAGCTCCTATGTCTGGGGACGGCTGGCAGACCGGTCGAGCCGGAAAGTGCTGATCCTGACGGCTGCGGCGGCCACGCTCGCCTTGCTCGCAACACTCGGCCTCAACGCGGCAGGATTGCTGCAGGATNTCTGGGCGCTGCCGCTGGTCCTGTTCGTGCTGATGATCGCCTATCAGGGCGTGCGCCTGGGCCGTTCNACCCATCTGGTCGACATGGCCAGCCAGGACAACCGCGCGGCCTATACGGCGCTGTCCAACACGATCATNGGAACGCTGCTGATATTTGGCAGCGGTTTCAGTGTTGTGGCGCACATGGCGGGAGAGGCGGTCGTAATCGGTTTGCTCGCCCTGATGAGCGCGCTGGCCATTCCGGTCGCCTTCGGTCTCGAAGAAGTGCAGGACAGCTAGGCTATTTGCCGAGGCACCAGCGCAGCACGGCCTTCTGGGCATGCATACGGTTTTCGGCTTCGTCAAAGACAAGGCTTTGCGGCCCGTCNATNACTTCGGCGTCGACCTCCTCNCCNCGGTGNGCNGGCAGGCAGTGCAGGAANTTCGCACCGCCAGCAGCCAGCTCCATCAGCTCCTCGGTCACGGCATATGGCTCGAGNATTTCCAGACGGCGTTCGGCATCTGCGTCACCCATCGACACGAATGTGTCCGCAATCACCACATCCGCGCCAGCGACAGCCTCTTCCGCCGTGTCGTACAAATCGATGCGCCCCTGCAGGTCGCGGGCGATCTCGATATCCTCGTCATCCGGCGCAAAGCGTGGCGGCGTGCCAACGGCCAGTGAGAACCCGAACTTCGCCGCCGCATGAATGAAGCTGGCGCAAACATTGTTGCCGTCACCCACCCATGCGAGGCGCGCGCCATTGAGGGTCAGGCCATGCTCTTCCAGCGTCTGCAGGTCCGCCATGATCTGGCAGGGGTGAGACCGGTCCGTCAGGCCGTTGATCACNGGTACGCTGGCATTCTCGGCAAAGGCCTCAACGTCTGAATGATCATTGGCGCGGATCATCACNGCGTCGACAAAACGCGACAGAACGCGCGCTGTGTCCTCAACGGTTTCGCCGCGGCCAAGCTGCATGTCGTTGGATGTCGCCGTGATGGACGACCCGCCAAGCTGACGCATGGCCATGTCGAAGGAAAAGCGAGTCCGCGTCGATGATTTCTCGAAAATCATCGCCAGCGTGTGCCCTTCCAGCGGGGCGCCCGTGTCGACCCGTCCCTTCGGCCAGCCTTGTCGCGCCTTCTTCATCGCATGGGCCATGTCCAGGATTTCGCGCAATTCTGCGGATTCCAGATGCCAGAGGTCAATGAAATGGCGCGGGGTGGCGGATGAGGTCATTCAGAGAAACTCCTGAAACGGGAAAGCGGGCCAGATACTCCGTTTTGAACAATTATTCCAGTGACGGCGGGGGATTTCACCCTGAATCCTCAAACATGGACGAAATCTAATTGAGAATGACTTGCAAGAGNCNGCAAGGTGTGAAACAAGAGTTTTGAGAACGACTCGCAAATAACTGATGGAGCGTCCCATGTGCCTGCCGATCGATGATGCCGCCATGCTGTGCTGGCTGAAAAGCCAGAAGAGCGTGCTGGAAGCGTGGCGGAACGAGTTAACGGAGCGACCNGACACAACCGACACGATGATCAATCGCGTTGAGCAGCACTATACCTGGCTCAGCGAGGAAATCTCTCGCCTCGACGTTCACAGGCAAGCCGCCTGATCCTGNTTTGCCGCAGCGCGGGGCGAGGTTTGCCCACCTCGTTTCCTCCCCCTTCGCTCTCCTGCGCTGCGGCATTCCCCTCCCNCGGCTCCCCGCAGATCTGTACTGGCGAACACACGCTGTTTGCCCTATGTGACGGGCAGATCAGTGCCCATCCAGACAGGGAGTCTCATCACTCATGGACAATGTTCTCATCATCGGTGCCGGNGCCGCCGGATCCGTCGTCGCCCAGAAATGCGCGATGGACCGCGACACGTTCAAACACATCCATCTTGCCTCGCGCCGTATCGAGAGCTGCGAGAAAGTGGCCAAGCTCTGCCAGACACCGATCGAGATCAGCCAGGTTGATGCCGACAATGTTGAAGANGTTGTCGCGCTCATCAACAAGGTGAAGCCGGACCTGCTGATCAACATGGCCCTGCCTTACCAGGACCTGCCGATCATGGATGCCTGTCTCGAAGCGGGCTGCAATTACATGGACACCGCGAACTATGAGCCGCGCGATGTCGCCAAATTCGAATACTCNTGGCAGTGGGCCTATCAGGACCGTTTCAAGGATGCCGGCCTGACCGCCATNCTCGGCTGCGGGTTCGATCCGGGCGTGACCAATATCTATTGTGCCTATGCCCAGCAGGAAGGCCTGTTCGACGAGATCGAATTCATCGACATTGTGGACTGCAACGCCGGCGACCACGGCAAGACGTTTGCGACCAACTTCAATCCGGAGATCAATCTCCGCGAAGTGACGCAGGACGGCAAATACTGGAAAGATGGCGAGTGGATCGAGATCCCCGCCCTGTCGATCAAGACGATGATCGACTATCCGGAAGTNGGCCCGAAAGCCTCTTACCTGATCTATCACGAGGAAGAGGAAAGCCTGGTCAAGCACATCAAGGGCCTGAAGCAGATCCGCTTCTGGATGACCTTTGGCGAGGCCTACATCAAGCACCTTGAAGTGTTCAAATCCATCGGCCTGATCGGTCTGGAGCCGATCAAGCACAAGGGCATGGACATCATCCCGATGGAATTCCTGAAGGACTTGCTGCCGCCGCCTTCCTCGCTGGCCGAGAACTANACCGGCAAGACGTCGATCGGCGTCATCCTGCGGGGCACGAAAGACGGCCAGCCGGTCTCCAAGATGATCTACAATGTCTCCGACCACGCCAAGACCAATGATGAGGTCTCAGCNCAGGCGGTNTCNTACACGACGGGCGTNCCGCCGGTTTCCGGCGCGGCCATGTTCTTCCGNGGNGAATGGNNCGGNCACGGNGTGTTCAACGTTGANCAGTTCCCGGCCAAGCCCTTCCTGGAAGATGTCGCCCAGCGCGGCCTGCCCTGGCACGTCATTGATGTGGACGGCGGCGACCAGGAAGACCTGTTCGCAGTCGAGACTTAGCCACAGCACGCATCTGATTTGGGCGCGGCATCCATCGCTGCCGCGTCCAACTCGACCCGTGTGTCGCCATATGTCGTGGCGGCGCTCATCGTGTGGAACATTTCCCAGACCACACCTTGTGGGTCACGTGCCCAGTGTTTGTTGCCATTCGCATAACAACAATGCGCACCCGGCTCCGCCACGGTGGATTGTTCCGCCGCGCGCAGGCTGTCATTAACCTCGGAGAGTTCGTCGTCGCTTTCGACCTGAATGCCAAAATGGTCAATGCCGGGCGCATTGCCCTCCATTGAACTGACGGCGAAATTGATCCGCGGATCATCGAGCATCCATTTGACATAGTCAGGCTTTGACACGATGGGCGCCGCGCCAAACAGCGCTGTGTAGAATTGCTTGCTGGCAAGGAGATCTGCCGCACGGACGTGGATATGAAGGCGTTTCATGAGAGGTCCTTTTCAGTTTCCATGATTTGAGGGGGACAGGCAGAATCAACGCAGCATTCCACCATCAGGAAGGACGCCAGATCGCGAATGAGCGGATAGTTCGCGGTGGAATAAAGCTCCCGTCCACGCTTGTCCTGANNGACCAGCTTTGCCTCTGCCAAGGCTTTCAAATGATGGGCAAAGGTTGTGGCCGGAACGCCGAGCCGCTCCCGTAGAGAGGTTACGGTCAGTCCATCCGGCCCCGCTCGCACCAACATACGCAGCACGCGAATGCGATTGGGGTGGCCAAGGGCCGCGAAGGCAGAAGAGGCTATCTCGTCGTTCATACNGATCTATATATCTAGTTTTTTAGTTATTTCAAGACCTGTTGAACTAAGTTCGCTGACCCACGCATCCNCGCAACGCGCGTATGCGTAATCATGTGTTTTTGCATGCCTTTGGGTGTCCTATCTGTCCCGGCAGCAAAACGCCGACACAAGGACACCCTCATGGAATCGCATACACCGCCCGGCATGGAACTGACCCTGCGCACACTCGCCATGCCCGCCGACGCCAATGCCGCGGGTGACATCTTCGGCGGCTGGGTGATGTCACAGATGGATTTGGCCGCCGCCGTGCGCGCCAATGAGCGTTGCAATGGGCGCACCGTCACGATTGCGGCGAATGAAATCATCTTCAAGAAACCGGTCCAGATCGGCGATACACTCTGCGTCTACACAGAAGTGGAAAAAGTCGGGCGAACCTCTATGGTCATCCGCATCGAAACATGGGCGCGTCGTGCCTTGACGGCCGTCCGAGAAAAGGTGACTGAAGCGCGCTTCACCATGGTGGCTGTCGATGAGGATGGCCGCCCCCGGCCGGTGAACCCGCCAACGGTCTGATCGGCATTTCAAGGCGCGACATCTGAAGGATTACCCTCATGAGCCTGCCCCTTCTGCCTGGCAATATCTCCACGCTCTGTATCGCGCGANGTATTGCGCGTCTGCAGGCAGCTCGGGGCACGGAATGATCGAATATCAAAGGCACGAACCTGCAATATTCATACATGTGCCGAAAACGGCAGGAACATCCGTCCGGCAAATCTTCAATTCATGGTTTGGCGACGGGTTATTGCCGCACTACGCCAATGCCTCCACCGGCGCATTGCCGGAAGTCACCGAACTAACTCATCCGCGGGAGAGCGGACGGCCGGTCTGTCTTTTCGGCCACTTCAACCAACTTCGAGGGTTTGGAATTCCCGGCCGGTACGATTTCGTTAGACAGTATCTGACGATTGTCCGCGAACCAATTGAACAGGCAATCTCAGAATACTTCTACATACGCAAAGTGGGCCAAAACTGGAAAGACCAAAGCCGAGTTCCAAAAGTCCCCTTGGAAAGCCACCTTGCTTCCGCGAGCCCCAATTTTCTCAACCACTTTCCAGCGGTTGTTACGCAGGACAACTATCGAGATCTGATTGAGGAGAAATTCATCTCCGTAGGCACCACTGAGCACTTGGAAGCGACCATTAAAGTATTTGCGGCCCGCTTAGGNTTCAAGCCAATGACCATTCCAAGAGAAAATGAGACTCCGCGTGATCAGCAAATCTCGCAAGCCACACGGGAATCTTTCATTGAGCGGCACCAGCTAGAGTATCTGGTGTACGACTACTGTCGCAGACGCCTCAATGACCAGTCNCTAGAACTGCGCACATCTGGGAGCGGTTCGGCCTGACCCAAATGCATTCACCTATCGATACCACACACCAAAATAGACCAAGGGAACGCGAGTCATGACACAGAGTACGGATATTCAGACGCCCGTTTTCGTGCTGGACGCGGCGCGCCTGCGCGCGAACCTGGAAACGGCGAAACGTGTGCGCGAGGAAGCCGGGTGCAAGATCCTGCTGGCAACGAAAGCGTTCTCCCTGCCCGCCGCTTTCCCGATGATGACCGACTATCTGGACGGCACCACGGCGAGCGGAGAGCAGGAAGCCATCATGGGGCATGAGAGCTTCGGCAAGGAAGTGCATGTCTACTCGCCCGCCTATACAAAGGCCGAGGTGGAACGCCTGACCGAAGTGGCCGAGCACATCTATTTCAACTCCCTCGAACAGCTGGACCGGTTCGCCGACATTGCCCGCAATGCNGGGGCCAAGGTCGGCCTNCGCGTCAATCCCGGCTATTCCAATGCGACGCTGGGCGGNGACCTGTACAATCCNTGTGCGCCCGGAAGCCGGTTCGGCGAAGTGCCGTCAAAGCTGGATCAGGTTGACTGGTCCCGCATCGACATTTTCCATGTGCACGCCTTGTGCGAAAGCCTGCACGAAGGCTCTGTCGGACTGATCGAATTCGTGGCCGACAATTTCGGGCAATACATTGAACAGGTCAGTACCGTGAATTTCGGCGGAGGACACTTCCTCAACAAGGATGGCTATGATGTTGACGCNCTGATNGCGGCCATCAAGGNGTTCAAGGCGCGCTTTGGCGTCGAGGTTGTTCTGGAGCCGGGCGCCGGCCTTGTCGTCAATACGGGNGANCTTTANGCCACCGTCCTCGCCCTGCACTGGAACGAAGTCGATCTGGCGATCCTCGACGCGTCCGCCTCGACCCATATGCCGGACGTGCTGGAAGTGCCCTACCGGCCAGACGTGATCGGCGCNGGCCAGCCCGGCCAGAAGGCACACACNTACCGGTTCGGCGGCAAGACCTGCATGACGGGTGACGTGATCGGAGACTATTCCTTCGACGCCCCACTCAAGCCAGGCGACACGATCATCTTCACCGACCAGATGCATTATTCCTTCGTCAAGACGAACACGTTTAACGGCACCCCGCTGGCAAACCTCGCGGTGCGCTGGGAGGACGGCATCATCGAGAGNCTGTCNGATTTCGGCTATGAGGAATTCCGGCGGCGGTTGGGGCGCTAACCCGCACCAAAAATTTGCGGTTCACTTTTAACCGATGATTGCGCACGATGAGGTATTCTCCGTTTTCGGAGGAATAGACTGATGCGTAGATTGTTACCTGCAATTCTGTTGATGCTACTGCCAACCACGGGAGAGGCCCTTGCTCATGGTGGCGGGCTCAATGCGCAAGGATGTCACACAAATCGCAAAACAGGTGACTACCATTGTCATGGCAAAACATCCTCATCCTCAGCCACCCCAGCGCCCAGACCTCAACGCGCGACCACGAATACTTTGCCGCCCGCCCCACAGGTTAGGGCCTTCCGCAATTGCTCGGAAGCACGCGCCGCAGGTGCGGCCCCCGTACGTCGGGGTGATCCAGGCTATGGCCCTCACCTTGACCGAGACAATGATGGAATTGGCTGTGAGTAATATACTCTTCAGTNGTAAGGTGTGATGCCGTCAGAGTTTCCGATCATTCCCGAGCGAAGGGATGCGCGCCCGCGCTTTCGCCACGGCATCCAGATCGATGTCCGCCACGATCACACCCGGCTCATCATCTGCCTTCTCCGCCAGCACGTCTCCCCAAGGCGAAACGATCAGGGAGTGGCCGAAGGTCTCGCGGCCATCCTCGTGCTTCCCGCCCTGCGCAGGCGCGAGGACAAAACTGCCGGTCTCTATGGCGCGCGCCCGAACCAGCGTGTGCCAGTGCGCCTCGCCCGTCACGCGCGTGAATGCGGCCGGGATGGTGAGGATTTCCGCGCCCGCCTGCGCAAGCTTGCGATAGAGATGTGGGAAGCGGACGTCATAGCAGATTGTCATGCCAAGCTTGCCGAACTCTGTCTCCGCCAGCACGGCGCGTTCGCCCGGACGATAGGACCGGCTTTCGCGATAGCTCTGCCCGTCGCCCACTTCGACATCGAACATGTGGATCTTGTCGTAACGCGCGCGGACGCTGCCATCAGGCGCGATCAGGAAAGACCGGTTGGCCAGCCGTTCTTCGCCCTCCACCGTCACGGCGATGGACCCGATCAAAAGCCAAATGCCCAATTCATCCGCCAGCGCACGGAGCGCTGCCAATGTCTTGTCATCTGACTCGGCAACGATTTTGGGCCGCGCCTTGCCAGGGCGAATATCCAGCAGATTGGTCATCTCCGGCGTTGCGATGAAACGCGCACCCTTCCCCGCCGCCTCACGGATCAGGGCCGAGGCGTGATCAATGTTCGCCTCAATCTCAACGCCCGTCCGAAGCTGGGCGCACCCTATGCGGAGCTTTGTCATTCGGCTGGCCTCCGGCAGTTTACTCCGGCACCCACTCAGACAGCGCTGCATCCATGATATTGGTCGCTTCACGGACATGTTCGTCCGTGATCACCAGCGGCGGAGCCAGACGCAGCACGTTGTTACCCGCGACGCCGACCAAAAGATTCTTGTCGCGACACACGCCCTGCAGGCTTTTCGGGTTCGCCTTCATCTTCAGGCCGGTGAGCAGGCCTTTGCCGGTTACGGCCTCGACCTTGTCCGGATGGCTGTCGGCCAGGCTCTTCAGCCCCTGGGTCAACGTAGCCGAAACGCGGCGTACTTCGGCGAGGAAATCTTCATCAGAAATGATATCCCAAACGACATTGCCAACCGCCATCGCCAACGGGTTGCCGCCATAGGTGGAGCCGTGGCTGCCCGGTTGCATGTGTTCGCCGACGGTTTCCGTTGTCAGGCAGGCGCCGAACGGGAAGCCGCCGCCGATGCCCTTGGCCGAGCAGAGAATGTCGGGCGCGGCGCCGTCTACCCATTCGTGGGCGAACAGTTTTCCGGTCCGCCCCATGCCGCATTGCACTTCATCATAAATCAGCAGGATGCCATGTTCGTCGCACAGTTCACGAAGGCCCTTCAGGCAGGCATCCGGCATGGCGCGGACACCGCCCTCACCCTGTACCGGTTCGACGAACACCGCCGCTGTCGTCGGCTGCGCCGCTGCGGCTTTCAGCGCGTCATGGTCACCCCATTCCAAATGCACAAAGCCCGGCAGCTTCGGACCNAAGCCCTGAAGGTAATTCGGGTTACCACCAGCATTGATGGCGCCGAGTGAACGACCGTGGAATGCACCGGTGAAGGTGATGATGTCGATGCGCTCTTCATTGCCATTCGCCCAATGATATTTCCGGGCAGACTTGATGGCGCACTCAACCGCTTCAGTGCCGGAATTGGTGAANAAGACCCGNTCTGCNAACGTGTCCCGGCAAATCTTGTCGGCCAGTTCTTCGGCCCCCCGCACGCGGAACATGTTGGAGGTGTGCCACAGCTTTTCCGCCTGGCCTTTCAGCGCGTCGACCATGGCCGGATGCGAATGACCAAGGGCGTTGACAGCAATGCCTGCAATGAAGTCGAGATATCGCGTACCGCTTTCGGTGAAGAGGTATGGACCCTCTCCCTTCTCGAAAACTTCTTCCGGTGGCCGGTAGACAGGCATGATGTGCTGGCGCGGATCGCTCATGATAACTCCCATGCGTTCGCAAAATCTGATTTGGCCAACGCTTGGCCGCGCCGCCTGGCGAAGTCAACACACGGGCTGGCAGCAGCCCCCTTTCCGAAACGGACTTGAGTGAAGCTATCTTGAACCATGAAAATTATTTAATCGAAAAACGATAATTTTGATTGACGTTTTTCGATAAATGCATATTGTTATTCAAGAAGCCGAGGCGGCCCGGGGTCAATGTCTAAAACGCCCCCTACCTCACCTGAGCCGTTGCTCTGGGTCGCCTCGGTGGACTCTCTTGATTACCGNAAATGAAAAAAGGCGCGGAGAGCTTCCACCAGCTTCCGCGCCTTCCACCGTTTGCAGCGTTTCCTCCCAGAAACTTGCCGTGTCATAAGGCCGCGCTTTTAGGCGTGTGTCAAGAATGTGAATTCAAATTTTTCAATGTGAGCAGTTTTTCAATTTTTGCTGCACCGCGCAATAACGACAGGGACTTCAGCGCCGCCGGGCTCCAGGAGGCATTCGCAGACACTGCCAAAACGGCCTCGCTTTTCAAAATTATTCCATCTGAAACAATTTTGAGCCCGTTCGCCTTCANCGTGGCCCCTGTGGAGGTGATGTCCACGATGACGTCTGCGGCCCCGGTGGCCGGTGCGGCTTCGGTGGCGCCAGCACTTTCAACGAGTCGGTATTCGCCCACCGATTTCGCCGCGAAGAAGCGCCGCGTTAGCCGCATATACTTGGTCGCAACGCGCAAACGCCGATGATGGGCCTTCCGGAAGGCCGCGCCCGCAGCCTCCAGGTCCGACATCGTGTCCACATCNATCCAGGCCTGTGGCACGGCCACAATGACATCCGCCCCGCCAAAGCCGAGCCGCTCTGCCACGTGAAAATCTTCCGGCCCGGTCGGCGCNAGATCGTGNAGCAGGTCTTCCCCGGTCACGCCCGCATGGATCGTGCCGTCGATGATNCCCTGCGCAATTTCTCGCGCTGACAGGAGCCGCATGTCGACTTCGCCGAGGCCGGTGATCTCCGCCTGATACCCCCGTTCGCCGCCGATCTGGCGCACTTCGAAGCCCTGCTCCATCAGGAACGCTTCGGACTTTTCCTTCAGCCGCCCCTTGGACGGAATCGCCAGTGACAGGACGCTCATGCCGTCTCTCCTTTTGCGCGCAGGATGCGGTCCGGGCGGACGACNCCGCCAATGCCGGATGCAGCGGCCCTGGACCGGGACAAGCCTTCGATCAGCCCGTCATACCGGCCACCCGAGGCAATGGGCTGTCGGGATGTCAAATTCTGCCCGAACGTCTCGAAGACGAAGCCATCATAATAGGTGAACCGACGCCCGAAGCCNGACCGGAACCGCGCCTCTGTCGCGACACCCGGCACGGCAGCGAGAATGGCATCCATGCGCTTTGCAACGCGCTCGATTGCGCTGCTCATCGTGTCGAGCCCATGTTTGCCCGCTATNGCGCCAAGCACATCTGCTGCCTCCCCTGCCGGGCAGTTTACGCCGGCAAGATCAGACAAGGCTGCTCGCGCAGCCTCGGGAACACCGCCAGCAGCATGAACCGCCGCCTTGCCCCGCAAACCTGCCACGATTTCANCGACACTGCGTGTACCGATCATGGGAATGCCGCGTTCGGACAAGACGTTCAGGAAGGCGGCCTCGGCCTCTTTCGAGCTGGGAGCCTCCAACACAGGTTGCAAGTCATCAGCGGGAGCCTCAGGCGCGGCAGCCAGCAAATCGCTCACCCCGCCCTCCTGNCGGAATGCCCGCTTCAAGAGGTCGGTTGTGATCCGGGCCAAACCAAGCGCATCCACAAAAGCAGGGAAGATCGACAGGTCCCCCATCTCGGTCGCGGTTGGCGTGACGTCACACGCGGCAACGGCCTCACGGACAAGCGCGAATGCCTCGGCATCTGAATCAGCGCTACTGTCCTTNCCGAACCATTCAAAGCCGACCTGTGTGAACTCCATCGGGTCGTTTTCAGCGGCGGGCAGTCGGAATGCTCGGGCCGCATAAGTATAGGCTTTCGCGCCATCACCACCTGCGGCCCGGCGTTCAGCCTCCTGCCCGGCGACAGGCAGGGTCAGGTCCGGCCGCATGACCATCTCATTCCCGCGATGATCGGAGAATACGCACAGACGTGCGCGCACGGCTTCACCCGACAGTTCCAGCGGAATATCAGACGGCAGAATATAGGCCGGATCTACGCGCTCTGCCCCGGTCGCTTCGAACACGCCGCGCGCTGCCGCGACGAGTGCATCATGTGTCATTTCTGGGCCTCGACNATCTTGCGAATGGCCTCGACCATTTCNGCACGCGGGACCTCAAACTGTCCGGGGCGGGCTTCNCGGTANTCTTCATTGGACTTGATGGCCTTCGCCTTCAAAGCGCCCATCTCNAGATCCTTGATCGTNACCGTGCCCTTGGCGAGTTCATCTTCGCCCACCATGATGGCGGCCGGNGATGATCTGCGGTCNGCATATTTCATCTGCGGCCGCATGCCGGAGGNCCCCATATAGGCCTCCGCCCGGATACCGGCGCGGCGCAGNTCTGTTGCGATCTGCAGCGCGACGGACGGGTCTTCCTTGTCGAAATTCAGAACAACNACCGGCCCGTCCAGCTTCTCGGTCTCGCCCATGATCTGCATCGCGGCAGCAAGCCGGGAGATTCCGATGGAGAAACCAGTCGCCGGAACCGTCTCGCCAGTGAAGCGGGCGACCANATCATCATAGCGGCCGCCCCCACCAATGGAGCCGATGCGGTACGTCTTGCCATCTTCTCCCGTCACTTCACGGAGCAGCTCGGCCTCATAGACNGGGCCGGTATAATATTCGAGGCCGCGGACCACGGACGGGTCGATCACGACATCGCCCTCAGGTGCGCCAAGCGCTTCGAGCGCCTTTGCAATGGCTTCCAGTTCGGCAAGGCCGGTTTTGCCTTCCTCTGTGTCGCCGGTGGCCNTCGCCANNTTCTCGAGCGTTTCGGCACGTGTGTCTGCGCCCGCCTGCGCGAAGGCGAGCACGCGCTTCACTTCAGCTGCGCCGAGGCCCGCGCCTTTTGTATAGTCACCGCTTTCATCCATACGGCCTTCGCCGAGCAAATCGGCAACGCCTTCGACGCCCAGTCGGTCCAGCTTGTCCAGGGCGCGCAGGATGGCGAGACGGGTTTCGCCCTGTGTCGCACCCACGCCGTCCAGCACACCGTTCAGTAGGCGGCGCGTATTCACGCGGATCACGAACTCGCCCGTCTCCATCCCGACCGCGCGCAGCGCCTCAGCGCCCATCGCGATCATTTCCGCATCAGCGTGAAAGCCCGGCGCGCCAATCGTGTCGGCATCGCATTGCCAGAACTCACGGAAGCGGCCCGGTCCCGGCTTCTCATTGCGCCAGACCGGCCCGGCGGCATAGCGACGGAACGGCTTGCCCAGTGACTGGCCCGCCTCCGCCACGAACCGCGCGAGCGGGGCCGTCAGATCGTAGCGCAGCGCCATCCATTGCTCATCGTCATCCTGAATGGCGAAGACGCCCGCATTCGGGCGATCATCATCTGGCAGGAATTTGCCGAGCGCATCGGCATATTCAAACGCGCCAGTCTCCAGCGCCTCGAACCCCCATTGGCGGTAGACGCCCGTGATGGTCTCGACCAGTCCGGCCTGCGCATGGATGAGGCTTTCGCGCTTGTCCGGGAAGCCGCGCGGCTTGCGGGCGAGGTCCTTGCCTGTGAGAGGAGGTGTGTCCTTGTCGCTCATGGTCGTCTCTGGTCCTGGTTGCCGACGCGCCCCGCATAGACGGAGACGCCAGAATTGGAAAGGCAACACGTCAACGCAGCGCGGACCGGAGGTCGGCCTGCCTCATCTGATCTGGTTCGGAAGATTGAACACTTGCAGGAGGCGCAGCCGGACCGGTTCGCGCCTCGTCGGCGCGTCACGAATGATGGTGATGGTGGTGCAGTGCAATGTTCATCGCGTTGGCGGATACTGAGACGCCCCGACAGAGTCAACCTTTCAGGCGGGCGTCAGGCTTTTTCCGTCGGGCGCGTGAAAGGCTTCTGCGCGCCATCGCGGCGCTCGATCACCTTGAAGATGCCGGTACCGCGCATCAGCAATTTGTCGCCCGTCCAGATGCGCCCCTCAACGGTGAAGACATCATCCTGACGGCCGACGACTTCGCCTTTGCCCTCGACAAAGCTGCCCATCGGCGCACCGGAGAGAAAGTCACACAGAAGACGAACGGTGACCCACCAGGTGTCCTCATCCTTCTCGACGGCCGCGCCCCAGGCCATGTCGGCAAAGGTCATGACCATGCCGCCATGCGCGTTCATCATGCCATTGGTGTGGTACTCTTCCACGCGGAACGCGCGGTAAACGCCGGTTTCGTCCCGCTTTTCGAACAGCGGGCCAATCTGGCGCCCGAAGCCGCGATGCCAGGGGAGAATGGAATAGCCTTTCGGCGTCTCGAAAGTCTGGTTTCTGGTAAGGTCGTCGCTCATGCAGTGCGGATTAGCGCCAAGTTTGCGCGAGGGCCAGAACTAACCATGCGTCAGTCGAGGCCGACCGCCGTCTTGGCGCTCGCCTGGCGCGCGGCCACCGCATCCACCTCAAACCCTTCAAGGCTTTCATTGAACAATCGGTAGAAATTGAGCTCTGCCCCCAGCCGGAGGTATGCCGCGCCGAGGCCAATGGCCGCGCGGTCCATGAACACAAACTCCCGCGGGATCTTCACCGGCCCTTTCTCCTTAAGCAGCCTGCGCACCTGAAAGGCTTCCTTGCGGCCATACTCGCCGGGGCTAACTCCATCGGCAACAGAGCGCACGCGGTCATCCAGCAATGGACCATAAATGAAGCGCGCCCAGATATTGAGCACCTCGACCAATTCCTTCGACAGGCCGCTGAAGCCCCATTTTTCATAGGCGGCATAGGCTGCGTCGAAATCATCCGCGAGGATGGCGCGATAGAGGTCCACGACACCGCTGACGAATTGCGGCGGGAAGATGCGGATGCAGCCAAAGTCCAGAAGGTTGAGGCCGGTGCCCTCCCCCGTCACTTGATAATTGCCCAGATGCGGGTCGCCATGAATGACGGCATAGGCGTTAAACGGCCCCCACCATGTCCAGAACAGCATTTCCGCAATCCGGTTGCGCACCTCTTGTGGCGCACCCTCGAACGCATCGAGCCGCTGCCCCGATACCCAGCTCATGGTGAGCAGCCGGTCAGTGGAAAGGTCAGGGACCGGGTCCGGCACTGTCACAAAGTCCCGATCTGCCAGCATATGAGCATAAAGCGCCATGTGCTTCGCCTCGCGGGCATAGTCGAGTTCTTCGCGAAGCCGGTCTGTGATCTCGTCGACCATGGCGCTTGGGTCGATCGATCCGTCCATCCGCTTGAACAGGCCGAGCATGGTCTTGAGCTGCCCGACATCCGACTCCACGGCGCTCGCCATGTCAGGATACTGCAGCTTGCAGGCGACCTGGCGACCATCATGCAGTGTGGCCCGATGAACCTGGCCGAGCGAGGCAGCATGGGCGGCCTCCTTCTCGAACTCGGCAAACTTCTCCAGCCATCCCGCACCAAGCTCAGCCCGCATGCGCCGCTTGACGAATGGCCAGCCCATGGCCGGGGCCTCGGCCTGCAGCTGGCTGAGTTCGTTGGCATATTCCGGCGGCAGGAAATCCGGAATGGTCGACACCATCTGCGCCACTTTCATGAGTGGCCCCTTGGATTTGCCAAGCGCCGCCGCCAGCGCGCGTGCGATTTTCTCATCGCCCTGATCCCCGCCAAACAGGCTCTGCGTGGCAAAGGTCAGGCCTGCGCCGGACAAATTGGCCCCGACCCTGGCGGTTCGTGCAAGACGACCCGACAGGCGGTTGCGTTCCGGGTCTCGCGATGTTTGGCTGCCATCTGTCATGGGCAAGATATAGGTCTCTGCCTTGAAAACAGCCAATCCGCACTTGTCGCAGGTGTCAGCCCGATATGACTCGCAATGGATGACAAATGCGTCATGATTGATGTATAGGCCCGCCTTCGCGAGATATCCGCGACGAAAAAGGAACAACGCCCGGAGGTTTCCCGGTCATGGGCACGGGGTGTAGAGTGTCCTTGTTATTACAGGCTGCGGCAACAGAAATGCCAGCGCCGAACCGCGACCAGCAGGAATTTTTTTGAATGTCTTACAATACGCTGCTCACCGAGATTGATGCCGAGGCTGGCTTTGCCATCATCACGCTCAATCGTGCGGAGAGCCTGAACGCCCTCTGCGAAGAGATGATGAACGAGTTGACCGACGCCCTCGACCGGTTCGAGAGTGACACGGATATTGGCTGCATCGTCCTGACCGGCAGCAAGAAGGCTTTCTCCGGAGGGGCCGATATCAAGGAGATTCAGGAGAAGACCTATCCTGAATCCTATTATGAAGACTTCATCAGCCGGAATTGGGAACGCGCCGCGCGGGCGCGGAAGCCCATTGTGGCGGCCGTCTCAGGCTATGCAATTGGTGGCGGCTGTGAGCTGGCCCTGATGTGCGACATTATCCTGGCGGCTGATACAGCCCGGTTCGGCCAGCCTGAAGTGCGCCTTGGCGTGATGCCCGGTGCAGGCGGCACGCAGCGCCTTGCCCGCGTTATCGGCAAGTCAAAGACGATGGAATTGTGCCTGACGGGCCGGATGATGGACGCCGAAGAAGCCGAACGTTGCGGACTGGTCAGCCGCGTCGTGCCTGCAGACGACCTGCTGGACGCCGCGCGGGAACTGGCGCGCACCATCGCCTCCATGCCTCTGGCCGCTGCAATGCTGACCAAGGAAGCAGTGAAGATCGCCTACGAGACCCCCCTTTCCCAGGGCATCCAGTTCGAACGCCGCATGTTCCAGTCGCTGTTTTCGACAGACGACCAGAAGGAAGGCATGGCGGCCTATGTCGAGAAACGCTCGGCCCACTTCAAAGACAAGTAATGCAGGACACCCGATCATACCTGCATTTTCCTGCGCCGGGGTCCATCTGGGCTGTTGACGCCCCCGCGCCGTTTATGTATTCCCCCGCCTTCAGCCTGAAGGGAGCCCTTCGGGCCACAGGAGTTTAATATGGCTAATACTCGTTCTGCCAAGAAAATGGTCCGCAAGATTGCGCGCCGCACCGAAGTGAACAAAGCTCGCCGCTCACGCGTGCGCACCTTTGTCCGCAAGGTTGAGGAAGCAATCGCGGCTGGCGACAAGTCTGCTGCTCAGGAAGCGCTGCGCTCTGCTCAGCCGGAACTGATGCGCGCGGTTACCAAGGGCGTGATGCACAAGAACACATCTGCCCGGAAAGTTTCCCGCCTGTCAGCCCGCGTCAAGGCAATGGGCTAAGCGACACTTTCTTGCGTAAAAATTTGAAACCCGCCTGACTGCTCAGGCGGGTTTTTTCATGTCAACTACTCAATACAACAAAATGTAGCCCGCCAAACAACAAGTTCATTGCACTTGGAGGTTTCTCGTAAGGATTGCGAAATTGACCTGACTGTGAGGGTCCGAGTTGCAGTAATGTTAGGGCTTGTCAGAGGAAGAAAAAAACTCGCACTTATTCAGAGGAATTTCACAGGCTTATGCCCCGCCCCCTGTTGACAGAACAGGCGTGAACAAAAGTGTGGAGCGACTCACTCACAAAAAAAGATCAGTTCTCAAACGCCTGATTTGATTGCGATTTGAGGAAGAGGATTAAGAGTCAAGCGAGCAAAACCTGTTGTCGCATAAAAGTTGCACTTGTCAGCAAAACCCCCTTTGAGTAATTTGAATTCACCAACAGAAAAGTTCTCCCGACACGGAGTATTTATGTGTAACCGGACTACGGTTCGGGCGGGAACTGCGTGCCAGTTGGTCAGGGTGAAATATAACTAGAAAATGGGGCTCGGCATGGACGGGAACAGACTCTTTGATTCAGAAACTGGCGTAGACTTCACTAAAAAACAGGGCGGCAAGAATGCTCCGGGCAAGGAGATCTGGCTGACCGTAAAGGCGCATCTCGCGACCATCCTCAACACGGCTGACTATGATCGCTGGATCGATGGTCTGCGCCTGGTTGCCGAGTACAACAATGAGATGATCATTGCGGCGCGGGATCCGCTGTCATTCGACCGCGTCTATGGGGCCCACCGCCATGCCATCCAGCGCATCTGGCGCGAGCATGACCCGGCCCGCCGCGCGATCAAGCTGGTCTGCTGGCGCACTGCGCCTGCCGAACTGCTGGAGATCGTCGACGATCCTTGGGCAACGACTGAGGCGGCCGCCGATACAGCGCCAAAGGCAGAGACCGAGACCTCCACNGCNAGNACNGGNGCCCCTGTCATGTCGTTTGGCACCCTCGTCACGGGTGAGGCAAACGAGCTGGCCGTCGAGATGGCGAAGCGTATTGCGGCCGGCCTGCCAGTCGGCACGCTGACAACCTTGTTCTATGGCCTGCAGGGCACCGGCAAGACGCACATCCTTCACGCGCTGAAATCTGCCGCTGAAGCGCGNGATGGCGAGTGCAATGTCGTCTACCTCACTGCGGAAGAATTTCTCTCCTCTTACACAGACGGCGTGAAGGTGAAGGACACCAGCGCCCTGAAGAAGCGTCTGCGTGCCGCCACCATCCTGATGATCGACGACCTGCACCGCATCAGCGGCAAGCCGGGCACAGAGACGGAGCTGTTCCAGAACATCCGTGAGGTCACCGCGAATGGCGGCCATGTCGTTCTGGCGGGTGACAAGGCCCCTGGTGACGTCACCGGGTTCAGCCCCCGCATGATCAGTGAGCTGAAAGGCGCGACCACCGTCGAGGTTGGCGAGCCGGACGCCAACATGCGCTACCAGATCATGCGCGACCTTGCTGACCATATTCAGTCAGGCCATCCGAACTTTGTTGTCACAGANGAGATGATCGCCGAGTTCAATGCCGGCATCCGCGGTCAGGCCCGTGAAATGACCGGCGCGATCTGGAACCTCTACACAGAGGCNGCCTTCGGTATCCGCACGCCTACGCTGGACATGGTTCGCAAGATCGTGCGCCGGACAGAAGGCGACGTGCGCCAGCCGTCTATCGAGTTGGTCAAGAAGGCGACAATGAAAGTCTTCGACGTGACAAAGACTGACATGGANAGCCCNAGCAAGGCGCGCGCTGTGGTGTACCCACGCCAGATCGCCATGTATNTGTGCCGCGAGATGACCGGGAAATCCTTCCCGCAGATCGGNTACAGCTTCGGCAAGCGCGATCANACAACCATCCTNTATGCGCACCGCAAGGTNACCAAGGCCCTGAAGGACAATGTCGAGCTCAAGGCCCACATCAAAGCCGTCAGCGAAGCGATCCTCGAGCTGCAGGCAGCGGGTATGAACTAGGCAGGTGAGGCCAATCACGCTGAAAACATGATCAGCGCTTGGCTTTTGCCCCTGTTTGAGTAAGTGTGCTCGGCCCGCTCTCCCTGCAGAGCGGGCCGATTCCGTTCCGGATGGCTGTTCCGGGCGGAGCCGGGAGCAAGTATGAAGAATTCAGGGCCGCTTCTGGCGGCCTGCCACGAACGGAACGGACGATGAAACTGACGATTGAACGCGGCGACCTGCTGAACGCACTGTCTCATGTGCAGAATGTGGTGGAGCGCCGCAACACGATCCCGATCCTCTCAAACGTACTGCTCCAGGCAGGCAATGGAGAGTTGAAGCTCACCGCGACCGATCTCGATATCGAAGCCGTCGACAGCGCAGATGCAAGCGTGTCGCGCGAAGGCGCCGTGACCGCCCCGGCCGGAACGCTGTTCGATGTGGTGCGCAAGCTTCCCGCGGGGTCAGAGGTCGAGCTGGAAGTCCAGCCTGAAGGCCAGCGCCTCGCCATCACGGCGGGCCGGTCTCACTTCGAATTGCCAACCCTGCCCGCCTCAGACTTTCAGACAATGAGCTCTGACGACACGCCGACGAAATTCTCGATCGGCGCCAAGGAGTTTGCGCGTCTGATCGACAAGACACGTTTCGCGATCTCCACCGAAGAGACCCGCTACTATCTGAATGGCGTGTACCTGCATGGCGCCAAAACCGATGATGGCAGCGCCGTGCTGCGAACCGTTGCCACAGATGGTCACCGCCTCGCGCTGGCTGAGCTGCCTGCCCCGGCCGGATCTGAAAACCTTGAAGGCATCATCGTGCCCCGCAAGGCGATCGCGGAAGCGCGCCGCCTGGTGGATGGGGTCGAGGACGACATCGATGTGGAAGTGTCCGACACGAAGATCGTCGTGCGCGCCGGTCGCGCGGTGCTGACCTCAAAACTCATCGATGGCTCCTTCCCTGACTACAGCCGCGTGATCCCGAAAGGGAACGACAAGAAGCTGACCATCGACAACAAGGCCTTCGAAGCGGCTGTGGACCGCGTGTCCACCGTATCGGCAGAGCGCTCGCGGTCCGTGAAGATGTCTCTGTCTGATGGCAAGCTGGTCCTCGCGGTGAACCATGCCGAAACCGGCGTCGGCAATGAAGAGCTCGAAGCAGAATATGGTTCGGACGCAATGGAGATCGGCTTCAACGCGAAGTACCTGCTCGATATTGCGGGTCAGATCGAAGCGGTCGAAGCGGAATTCATGTTCAGCGATCCGGCATCGCCTGCCCTCGTGCTGGACCCGTCCGATGACAGCGCGCGCTACGTTCTGATGCCGCTGCGCGTCTAAAGGAACAACGGCGTTTCCGGCGGCACGACGGTCTCGACTCCTGACACCCGGCCACGCCATACAGCCTGAATGACCGCCCTCACCCGCCTGACCCTGACTGACTTTCGCAATTATGCGTCGCTCAGCCTGCCGCTGGATGGGCGTCATGTCTGCCTGTATGGCGCGAACGGCGCAGGCAAGACCAATCTGCTTGAAGCGGTGAGCCAGCTCGGCCCCGGTCGCGGCCTGCGCTCGGCTACCCTGCAGGACATGGTCCGGAAGGATGCGCCAGCAGGGTGGACAGTTTCGGCGATGCTGGCGGACGAGCAGCGCATCGGCGTTGGCCTTGAGCTCAGCCCAAGTACGAAGCGTACTGTTCGTATCGACGGCGCATCCGCCACGGCTTCAGATCTCGCAGAACTTGTCCGCATCGTCTGGCTGACCCCGGCGATGGACGGAGTGTTCCGGGGCAGCACGTCAGACCGACGCCGCTTCTTTGATCGGCAGGTCATGGCGCATATGCCGACACATGGCACCGCCGCCAGCCGGTATGAAAAGGCGATGCGTGAGCGCAACGCCCTGCTCGAACGGGGCCATGTGGACCCGGCCTGGGCTGATGCCATCGAGGCGCGTATGGCCGAAGCCGGCGCAGAAATGGCTATCAACCGAGCGCACGTTCTCGAAGCGCTGCAAGACGCCATCAATGCTCGGCCTGAAGGCTATTTCCCGAAGGCTGACCTCGCCCTTGAGGGCAAGTCTGAAGAAGCGGCCCTGCGCGGCGAGGATTTCAAATCCATTTTCGAAGCGCTGATCGATACATTCCGCACAACCCGTCGCCGCGACATCGCCGCCGGCAGAACAATCGATGGCCCACACCGGTCCGACCTGACCGTGATCCACCGCCCGACAGGGGCGCCCGCGAAGGATGCGTCGACCGGGCAACAAAAGGCGTTGCTGATCGGCCTGATCCTCGCCTCGGCCTCAGCGCTTCGCGCGGATGGTACCGGGCCGTCTCCCCTGCTCCTGCTAGACGAGGCAGCGGCGCATCTTGATGCAGACCGGCGGGCGGCGCTGTTTGATGAATTGTCCGCTCTTGGCGGTCAGGCCTGGCTGACTGGCACGGAAGCCTTCCTCTTCGAAGCCTTTGGCGACCGCGCGCAGAAGGTGCGCGTCGAGGACGGCCAGGCGGTGAGTGAGGCCTAGTTCTTGATCCGGAGATCGGAGATCGACTGAGCAATCTCCCGATACACATCCTTCAGCTCCTCCCCGTTCGAGGCATCAAAGGCGAAGGATGGGCTGGTCGCGCAATACTCCATGATCGTGCGCCCATCGGATGTCTTCTGGACATAGGACGGCACCTGAAACCCAACTGTGTATACCTGCACATTTGCGGGCTCCGCCTTCATCGCATCACAGAGGTCCATCGCCTGGCGGAACGAATTCTTGCTGGCAGTCGGATGGTACACGTTGAAGTCACCATCCGTCATCAGGATGACCGCCTTGGTGACATTCACTTCGTCATAATCCCACGGCTTTGAGACTTCCGGCCACACGCTCTGCCAATTCGGCGACAACAGATACCAGCCCCAGGCCACACCCAGATGACCCGCCGTGCCGCCATTTGCCGTCATGGCCTGAACATGTGCCTTCAACGCGTCCTTGTCTTCCGTGAGAGGAACGGGTCCGGACTCCCGGCACGTGGCGTAGTAGAAATCCAGCGCGCCGGTCGAGCTGTTCGCACCGCCATTCTCGATCTCGTTTTCGCCGCGATACTTGTCGCGGTCGCTGTCATAGAAGTTCCAGCGCGGATTGCCCGCCCCGATCCAGGCGAAACTGCCCGGAGCCGCGTCGCTGTCTGCATAGGTTCCGGTGCGTTCGTAAACGCAGGTGTCTCTCGCTGTTGAATCTTCCCAGAACCAGCGGGCCACATCCCAATCATAGTCGCCATGCTGGTCACACTCGNCAGGATCGGACTCTGTGCANGTTCCGTCCTGATAATACATGAAACGCTTGCCCGTCGCCTGNTCGTACATTCGGGCGCTGTTATAGGAATTGTAGTTGCTGATGGCCCCGCTGTTCGTGGCGTCAGCCGGAATGGTCACGCCGCGGGTGACCTTGTCAAAATAGGCCCCCGCATTGACTGCATTGTTGTAGGTGACGATGCCGAGACGAACCGTTCCGTCTCTTACCTGATCATCGGGTAGCAATTCGTCGAACGCCGTGATCGCGGCGGTCTTCAGAGATGACAGCCGATTGTTGCTGTTCATCGACCCTGACACGTCGAACACGAAAGACACGTCGATCCGCCCNACCGAGAANGTCGAGGTTGAGCTGACGGTGAAGCTCATATCGTCATTCCCGATCAGGTTCGACAGGAAGGTCGGCTGAGTACACCTCATGCGGCCGAGAATGTCTTCGCTGTCATCGCTGAATGTGACCGAAACGGTCGTACAACTCATGCCACCGCCTGCCGAGTCGACTAGGGGCGACACGTATTGCCGTATATCGGAGACGACTTCTGCATTTGTTGCGCCCGCCTGACGGGAAAGAGCGCCTGCGAGGACGGCAGAATCCATNGCATATTGCACGCGGGCTTTCTGGCGAAANATGAANTCCAGGTCGACTGCCAGTCCGACAAGCACCATCAACGACGTCAGGATGAACGCCGTCAGCATGGTCAGATTGCCATGCACATCGTGCGCAAAGCGATTGAAGAATGTCTCGAAACGCCCGGTTTTCACTGCCCCAGCCTCATGGTCACCAGCCCGGTGTGGCCTTTTGCTGATAGTGGGCAGAACTGATTTCCGGTGCCTTCAGGTTCAGACGTTAAATGCTCCCTGNAGAACAAGACTGCGTTTACCATGAACATGCCCGCGAACCCGGGCAATCAAGCTGCGCCGACTTGCCTGTCGGGGACCATTTCGTGATACGATGGACGCTGAAGACCGATTCCCGACAGAGGCTGACATGCAGCAATATCTCGATCTCCTTCAGGACATTCTGGACAATGGCCATGAGCGCGCCGACCGAACNGGNACAGGCACACGCGCCGTGTTTGGCCGCCAGATGCGGTTCGATCTGTCCGACGGGTTCCCGATGGTCACCACGAAAAAGCTGCACCTGCGCTCGATCATCATCGAACTGCTCTGGTTCCTGAAGGGCGATACCAACATCAAATACCTGAAGGACAACAAGGTCTCGATCTGGGATGAGTGGGCCGACGAGAATGGCGACCTTGGTCCGGTCTATGGCAAGCAATGGCGCAGCTGGGCCGCGCCAGACGGCCGCGTGATCGACCAGATCCAATGGGTGCTGGACGAGATCCGCACCAATCCGAATTCCCGCCGCCTGATCGTGTCGGCCTGGAACCCGGCCGATGTGAATGAGATGGCGCTGCCGCCCTGCCACTGNCTGTTCCAGTTCAACGTGATGGACGGCAAACTGAACTGCCAGCTCTACCAGCGCTCTGCAGACGTGTTCCTTGGCGTGCCGTTCAACATCGCTTCCTATGCGTTGCTGACCATGATGATGGCGCGCGCAACCGGACTGGAGCCGGGCGAGTTCGTACATACATTCGGCGACGCGCACCTGTACCTGAACCATATGGAACAGGCACAGCTGCAGCTCTCGCGCGCCCCTCGCGCCCTGCCCCGCATTGTCCTCAACCCCGACAAAACTGATTTGTTTGGCTGGGAATATTCAGACTTCACGATCGAGGGCTATGAGCCGCACGCCCATATCAAGGCGCCGGTCGCGGTCTAGGCGTCTTTCAGCGCCTCCCAGGCTGTCCACGCATCGCCTGCATACATGAGGCTTGGGCCACCGCCCATGTAAACCGTCATGCCGAGCGTTTCGGCAACTTCCTCATCGGTTGCGCCAAGCCGTTTCAGCGCCTTGGTGTGAAAGCCGATACAGCCNTCACACTGTTTNGCGATACCAATGGCCAAGGCAATCAGTTCCTTGGTCTTGGTATCCAGCGCGCCATCCGCCAAGGCGGCCTTGGACATGGCGCTGAACTGATTGAGCGTTTCCTTCGCGCCTGTATTGCGAAGCCCGGTAATGCCNGAATTGATCGCGCCCGTTATCGCGCCATAGTCCTTTTTGCCGTCTGCCATGCTCGACTCCTTATTTGCATACTTGCGCAAATATGCGAACTCTATCGGCTCATGCAATATGGAGATTACCGGATAGCGCAGTCAGGCGGCCGCCGGGTCGACCTTTCCCAGATCTTCCCGCCGTCGGATGATGGCCGAGACGATCACCGCGCCAACCATCTTGCCGATCACGAACACGACCCAGTTCCAGACGTGCAGCGAGTTTCCGGGATCCATGCCCAGCTCCATCTGCTTGGCGAGGTCCGCGCCATACAGGAACACAGTCGTATCCACAGGCGCCGCAAGCGCGCTGGACAGCAGGATTCGCGTGGAGAGGCGATACTTGGTGAAAGTGAATAGCAGCCAGTCCACGCCTTCAGAAATCGCAAAGGCGATCCCGCTGGCCAGCGCAATGACCGGCCACGCATAATAGAATGACCAGGCAATCGCCATTGCCATCACGATCAGCACGCGGTGGCCCATTTCCCGCTGTACGAAATCCCGGATCACGAACACCATGCCGGTCACCATCGTCATCGGATGNAGCGAGACCCCCTGCGCCGTCAGGCCGCTACCTGTTGGCTCGATGATCTGGAACTCCGGAATGATGCCGAACGACCAGTTCAGGAAGGGAATCAGGGCGACATAGATCAGCGCCCACCCGCGTCCTCTCAGCATCCAGATCGCCAATAATGACAACAGGATGGCAGGCAACGCCCAGNCGATTTGACCAGGGTTTCCGTTGGTTAAAATTCCTACAAACGTTTGCATCCAAACCATCCCCAACGGAACTGTCATTCACTGCCTGAAAACTGAAGAAATAAGGTTGCATTCACCCTACAAACTCGGCTCTGCATGTAGTCACAAAGACGTATGGGGTCACAAGAGCTGGCCGCCAAATTACATGCAAGTAGATTGGAACCGATCAGTATGTCGGCAGATGTGAAACTATGCCTGATTGCCGCTCGAGCTCGTAACAATGTGATCGGCTCCGGAGGTGACTTGCCGTGGAAACTGAAGAGCGACTTGTCGTTCTTCAAGACGGCGACGCTAGGCTGTCCGATCATCATGGGCCGCAAGACATGGGAAAGCCTGCCTGTGCGCCCGCTGAAAGGCCGCGAGAATATCGTGATGACGCGCGATTGGGCCTACAATGCCGATGGCGCCCGCGTGTATTCCAGCTTTGCCGCCGCCACCAATTCCGCGCGCGCAGTCGCTGCCCGTACAGATGCCGACAAGGTCTTCGTGATTGGCGGGGAAGCCATCTACAAGCTCGCCCTGCCGTTGGCCGACCGCATCTACCTGACTGAAGTCGATGCAGAACCAGACGGCGATGCCTATTTCCCGGAACTCGATGCCAATGACTGGCGGGAGACCAGCGCCGAGCAGTATGACGCCGGCAATGGCAATGATTTCGCCTTCAAGATCCGCCAGCTCGACCGGGTAAGCGTTTTCACTTCCCGCTAGGACAATCATTGTTCTTCGAAAATCAGACGCCTAACCTTCTCCCAAAAAATGGCGAGGAGGAAACAGCCAATGGAATTCGAGATCATCACCACCGGCCTGCGCTTTCCGGAAGGTCCGGTTGTCATGGCGGATGGCAGCGTCATCGTCGTTGAAATCGAGAAGAAATGCGTCACCCGCTGCTGGGGAGACGGCAAGACAGAGNTCATCGCGCACACCGGGGGCGGCCCGAACGGGCTGGCCATCGGGCCNGATGGTGCGCTTTGGGTCTGTAACAATGGCGGCTTCATCTACACCGANATGGACGGGCTTCTCATCCCCGGCAATTGCCCGNATGATTATGATGGCGGTCGGATCGAGCGGATCGATCTGTCCACCGGCAAGGTCGAGCGCGTGCTCGACACGGTCGATGGCCACAAGCTGAAGGGCCCGAACGATCTTGTCTTCGACAAGGCTGGGAANCTCTANTTCACCGATCACGGCAAGACCTATTCCCGGCACCGGGATTTTGGCGGCCTGTTCTTCCTNGCCAGGGGNGCNAGNGANGCAAAGGAACTCGACTTTCACTATACAAGCCCGAACGGTGTCGGCCTCTCCCCTGACGAACAGACGGTCTACATGGCCGACACGCTAACTGGTCGCATGTGGGCTTTCGATCTGGAAAGTCCTGGTGTGATCAAGCCTGCTTCGCCTTTCAATGGCGGCCGTGTCGTGGCCACGATGCCCGGCCTGCAATACTTNGACAGCCTTGCNATGACCGCNGCAGGAAATGTCTGTGTCGCGACCATCCTGAATGGTGGCATNACCACCATNNCGCCCGGCGGAGACTNTCACCATACGGCCTTTCCCGACCTGATCGTCACCAATATCGCGTTTGGCGGCGACGATATGCAGGATGCCTATGTCACATTCTCCAGCACCGGGCAGCTCGCGAAATGTCGCTGGCCAGAGCCCGGTCTGAAGCTGAATTTCAACGCCTGATATGACGCACGAAGAGGAAAAGTCATGAAAATCGTGAAGTACATCCTGATCGGCACAGGCATTCTGATCGCCTTGCTGCTCGGTGCGCGCGCCTTGTTCAGCGTGCAGATCGGCGAAGCCCTGTTCCGTTCAGCCGTAAAGGCCAATCTCGGGCAGAGCGCGCTGGCCGATGCACCTGATGGATTGAGCGCCATTCTGGTCGGCACCGGCTCTCCCCTGCCAGATCCGGGACGCGTTGGCCCGATGACCGTAGTTGCCGCCGGAGATCGCATCTTCATCATAGATGCTGGCTCCGGCTCGGCCCGGCGGTTTGGAGAGCTGCGTCTGCCATGGGGCAATGTGGAGGCCGTCTTCCTGACGCATTTCCATTCCGACCATATTGACGGACTCGGTGAAGTGATGCTGCAGCACTGGGCAGCAGGCGGCGCCAAGACACCGTTGGCGCTGCATGGCCCGAACGGGGTCGAGCGGATCGCCGCTGGATTCACGGACGCCTATGCTCAGGATACAGTCTACCGAATCGCGCATCATGGCGCCGACGTGATCTCGCCCTCTGGNCAGGGCGCTGAGGCCGTCGCCTTCACGCCTTCAGGCCGACCGGAAATCGTCTACGAAAGAGATGGGCTGACCGTCTCGGCTGTCTCGGTGGATCACAGTCCAATTGAGCCTGCGGTTGCCTACCGCTTTGATTATCGAGGTCGATCCGTCACGATTTCAGGCGATACAGTGAAAGATGACCGGCTGGTGACGCTGGCAAACGGCACGGACCTCCTGATCCACGAAGCCCTGAACGCCGACATGGTCCGTGTGGTTCGCGACGAACTCACGGCCAATGGCGAGACGCGGCTGGCCGCGATCATGAACGACATTCTGGACTATCACACGACGCCAGTTGAAGCCGCAGAAGTCGCTCACGCCGCCAATGTTCGCATGCTGGCACTCAGCCATATCGTGCCGGCGCAGCCGAGCCGTCTACTTTATCCCGCCTATCTGAAAGGCACGTCCAAAGCCTATAACGGGCCGATCATCATGGGCGAAGACGGAATGATGTTCACGCTGCCAGCGGGATCTGACAAGATTGAACGCAGGCGATTGAATTGAACGCCACCGGGACGCGCTCATCCTTTGCGACGTCTCAATTTCACAAGCGCCAGACTAGCTTGTTTCCAACAAGGCTTCCGTGATCTCGGTCTGGTGCGCTTCGCCCCACTCGCACAAAGAAACGAACGCCGCACTGAGACCTCTTCCAAAATCGGTCAGGGCATAATCTACGCGCGGCGGCACTTCGCCATGGTCCGTGCGGCTGACAATGCCATGGCGTTCCATCTCCTTGAGTTGCTGGATCAGCATCTTGTCACTGACCCCGTCGATACTGCGTTTCAGTTCGCCATACCGCATGGGCTGGCGCGCAAGAAAAAACAGGATCAGCGGTTTCCATTTGCCGCCAATCAGACGGAGTGCAGCGTCCAGTCCGCAAATAAAGGGTCTCATCGAGTACTGCCTCCCAAAGTTTCTTTGATACTTACCAAATAGTGCATACTTGTCCAAAAGTAAGCTGCTCCCCAGCTAGCCATCTCCAACGCGGAAAAGGAGATTGGACATGGGAAAGCTTGAAGGAAAAGTCGCAGTCATTACGGGCGGAGGGTCCGGCATCGGACTCGCCACGGCAAAGCGCTTCATAGATGACGGCGCAATCGTTTACCTTTTCGGACGTCGGATAGACGTGCTTGAGAACGCAGTTCAGCAATTGGGGCCCAATGCACGTGCCATCCCCGGCGACGTTACCCGGCAGGAGGATCTCGATCATCTTTATGCTCAGGTCGAGAAGGAGCACGGCCAGATTGATATTCTGTTTGCGAATGCCGGGCTGGGCGATCTGGCGGCGCTGGGCGATATCACGCCGGAACAGTTCGACCTCACCTTCGGCGTCAATGTGAAAGGAACGCTGTTCACGGTTCAGAAAGCGCTACCGCTCTTGAAAGCTGGCAGCTCAATCATCCTGACAGGGTCGACCACCGGCGTGATGGGAACCCCAGCCTTCAGTGTCTACAGTGCGTCGAAAGCCGCTATTCGGAATTTCGCTCGCAGTTGGGCACAGGATCTTCGGGGATCCGGCATTCGCGTCAACGTCCTCGTGCCCGGCGGAACCGAAACCGAAACTGTCATGCGTGACATCGGGGCCGATGCCATGAACCAGATTGGTGCCTCCAGCCCCCTTGGCCGGCTGGGCTATCCGACAGAAACGGCTGCTGTTGCCGCCTTCCTGGCGTCGGAGGACAGCAGCTACATGACGGGCGGCGAAGTCTTCGTGGATGGCGGCCTCGCACAAGTTTAAGCCGCCCCAGGGGCCGGTTCTCAAATGTGGTTAGTTGCTCCATATCCGAGGATCGGCCCCCGGCCCTCAATGCCCCCACCGGCAAACAGCGGCAATCCGAACGCCAGGGGCTGGACTAGGCCGCGAGCATTCCCTAGTTGCAACCGTCATGAAACACAGACTGATCGCGACAATCGCCGCAGCCCTGCTGGCGTCCGGCTGCACCGCCGAACTCCCTGCGCCAGACACGCACGCCACTACGCACGGCGTCGAGTTTGCCGACTCGAGCGAACTCTCCACGCTATTGGAGGAGCTCTCCTTCTCTGGCACGCTCATCGTCAGCAAGGGTGACGACACCCTGCTGCGTGAAGCTGTAAATACGTCTTCGATAGAAGACACCACAGATATCACTTTGGAAACCCGTTTTCCCATCGCCTCCATGACAAAGAGCTTCACGGCGGCGCTGGTTCTGACGCTGGTTGACGAGGGCAAGCTCGGTTTAGATCAGACGCTGGCTGAATTGCTGCCGGACTTTGACGCACCCTACGCTGACAAGGTCACGGTCCGCCACCTGCTGCAAAACCGGTCTGGCATTCCACACTACATCGACATACCCGGCTGGTTCGACAATGATGTGAAGCGCGCCTTCACAGACAAGTCCTTCATGAAAGCAGTCGAAGGGCTGGATCTGAATTTCACACCCGGCAGCGATTATCTGTACTCCAACGTCAATTACTTCTTGTTGGCGCTCATCATTGATCGCTATTCGGGCATGGACTACGAGGCCAGTCTGCAGAAGCAGATCCTGGATCCGCTCGGCATGACGGCAACCGGTCAACTCTATCAGGATCCAGACGGACTTGCCGTAAACTACCTCAAGCATAGTGACGGCACTTACGAAATTATCCCCGTCGTGAACCCGGTTCTGTTTCGCGGCACTGCCTCCATGGTATCCACTGCGGACGACCTGAACACATGGGGACACGCNGTCATCGATGGCAAGATCTATTCGGATGCGGCGGAAGCAGAAGCGTTCCATACCGACANGCCAATGGCCTGGATCGTTGCTGAGCTCCCCGTCTCTGAAGAACAAAGCGTTAGTGTCACCTATTATAATGGACGTCTGATCGGATATCTCAGCTTGATCATGCTGGTCCCGGATGAGGATGGCGTAATCGTCATCCTGAACAACAACACAGTCGGCTACGAGAACATGATCGGTCTTGCTGCGACGTTGGCTACAAATTATTTCGGCAACGAGAACTAGTCCTCGAACACAATGTCGGGTGTCGGCTTGGTCGCCAGTCCGTCCAATTCGATGGCAACCTTGCGGGCCAGTTCGTGAAACAGCTGGCCNGCTGTNTCGTCGGTCAACGCCGCTGGCTGGCCGGAATCGCCGCCTTCGCGGACCGCCTGAAGCATCGGCAGTTCAGCCAGCAGAGGCAAGCCGAGGGCGTTGGCCGTGGCCGAACCGCCGCCCTGCCCCATGAGGTAATGCCGGTTGCCGGCCGGATCTTCAAACCAGCTCATCGTCTCGACAATACCCAGCACCGGCACTTCGGTTTTCGCGAACATGGCAGCGCCGCGCCGGACATCAGCCAGGGCAACTTCCTGCGGTGTCGTGACGATCAGCGCCGCGGTCACCGGAATGCGTTGGGCAATGGTCAACTGTGCATCGCCCGTGCCCGGCGGGGTGTCGATGATGAGTATGTCCAGCGGGTCTTCCGGAGTGCCCCATTCGGCATCGTTCAGCATCTGCGTGATCGCTGACATGACAATCGGTCCGCGCCAGATCATCGGTGCGTCCGGGTCGGACAAATAGCCGATCGACAGGGTCTTCAGGCCTGCCGCCTCGACGGGCAGCAGTTTTCCGCTCTCCTGAGACGTGGTTGGCTCGCTTGAAACCGTGCCCAGCATGGTGGGAATGGACGGCCCATAAATGTCGGCATCCATCAGCCCGACCTTCATGCCCGCCTTCGCCATGGCCACGGCCAGATTGACCGAGACTGTGGACTTACCCACACCGCCCTTGGCACTGGCGACGACCAGAATGCGGGAAATGCCGGGAATGGAAGATTTAGGCGCAGCAGACGGCACCTTGCCCTGCTGCAGGGCGTCGTCAGACAGCCGGGCGCCTTTCCGCACGCGTTTCGAGGCGGGTGTGTGAGACAGGTGAACTTCCTTTGAAGGGGCGCTGGAGGCGCGCTCAGCCGTCAGGACGCTGCTGACAGAGCTCACGCCCGAGATCAGTTCAACCTTGCCCTCGGCTTCGATCCGGCGCGCCTCGGCGGCCTCTGGCTGAGCCGGATCGGCCTTGATCACCAGCACCACCCGGCCGTCCTCACCAATGGTCACCGATTCCAGCCAATCGGGCTGCCCGAGGGCCTGGATGATCTTTTCCTCGAGTTTCCGGCGTGATTTATCCTTTGATCCGAACAAAATCTGCGACTCCGCTGCTCTTGATGCCTGCAAACAGGCATGCACTTATCATCAAAGCGCCTATATAGAACCCATGCACAGCAATACAGGGAGGGCACATGCCCTGGGATGACAAGACTAAATCCAGCGGCCCTTGGGGCGGCGAGGGTGGAAACAATGGAGGCGGCAAGGATGGCGACTCTCCATGGAACCGGCCTGGCGGCTCTGGCGGCAGCGGGGGCAATGACCTCGAAGAACAGATGCGGCGCATGCAGGAACGCTTTCGCCAGCGCGGCGGCGGCGGTGGAAATCGCCGTGGCGGCGGAGGCGGTAGCGGGACGAATTTCGGTCCGCTAGGCTTTCTCGTCATTGCCGGTATCGCCCTGCTCGCATGGCTGTCCACCAGCGTCGTGATGGTGGATCCGGGCCAGCAGGCCTCTGTCTTCCGCTTCGGNAAATGGCAAACGAATTTCGGGCCCGGCCTGCACTTCCACCTGCCCGCTCCGTTCGAACAGCACGAACTGGTAGAAGTTGAGGCNCGCCGGAAAACCGAAATCGGCCAGACCATCGACGAAAGCCTGATGCTGACCGAAGACGAGAACATCGTCGACNTGCAATTCTCCGTCTTCTGGCGCGTGCGCCCGGATGCGCCNCANGANTACATNCTGAACGTGCGCCAACCGGACATTGCCGTCGAAATGGTCGCGGAATCGGTGATGCGCGAAGTCGTCGGCAAGACGAAACTGCAAAGCGTGATCACCACAGAGCGGGACGTTGTTCAGAACGAGGTCGCCCAACAGGTTCAAACCTTGCTGGATGACTATCGCGCCGGGATTCGCATCCTGAGTATCCAGATCGACAAGGCTGACCCGCCCCAGCAGGTCATCGAGGCCTTCAACGATGTGAACGTCGCCGAACAGGACGCCGAGACCAACATCAACCAGGCCACGCAGTACGCCAACCAGATCGTGCCNCAGGCGCGGGGTACGGCCCAGCGCCTGCTCCAGGAAGCTGAAGGCTATCGTGACCAGATCGTCGCNGACGCNCAGGGTGAAGCGTCNCGCTTCGAACAGATCTATGAGGAGTACCGCAAGGCGCCGCGCGTCACGCGGGAACGCATGTATCTCGAAACCATGGANCGCGTGCTTGAACGCACTGAAAAGACCATTCTCGACAGCCAGTCCGGCGCAGTGCCCTATCTGCCGCTGGATCGGGTGCAGTCCGGTAACCGCGGAGGACAGAACTGATGCGTAACCTTAGCTGGCTGGCACTTGCCCTGATCGCGATTGTCGTGGTCGCCATCGTGAACTCTTTCTATGTCGTGCGCCAGGATGAGCAGGCCCTGATCCTTCAGGTCGGTGAACCGCGCGCTGTCATCAACCCACCCGGCACGGATGAAGCCGGTCTCTACTTCAAGATCCCGGTCATCCAGACCGTCGAGAAGCTGGACCGCAAGAATCTCGGCCTCGACATCGAGAACATCGAAGTCCTGGCGTCGGACCAGCGCCGTCTGGATGTTGACGCTTTCGTCCGGTGGCGCATCAGCGATCCGCTGAAATTCTATCAGAGCCTTCGCGACATTCGCCGCGCCTCGACCCAGCTGAATGATGTGACCAAAGCATCTATCCGTGAAGTCATGGGTGACGTGCCGGTGCCGGAAATCATCTCCGGTCAGCGTGCCGAACTGATGGACAATATCCGCTCGAAAGTGGCCGCTGAACTCGCCGATGATGGTATTTCCATCGTAGACGTACGAATTCGTCAGGCAGACTTGCCGCGCGAAGTGGCAAACGGTGTCTACAGCCGGATGCAGACAGCGCGTAAGCAGGAAGCCGAACGTATCCGGGCCGAGGGCGAAGAACGTGCCCGCCTGATCCGCGCCCAGGCTGAACGTGAAAAGACCGTGATTGAAGCCCAGGCCCGCGAACAGTCGGAAATCATCCGGGGTGAAGGCGACGCCCTCTCCACCGAGATTTACGCCAACGCCTATGGCAAGGACCCGGAATTCTTCCGGTTCCAGAGAGCCCTCATTGCCTGCGAGAAGTCTCTCCGTGAAGGCACACGCATCGTGGTTGGCCCGGATTCTCTCGGCCTGTGCGACGAGTTCATCAATCGGGCCCGTGCAAATGGCGGCTCCCGTTAGGGCCCGGCGAAGATGAGCCTGCAACTGATCCTGCTCGGGATCGGCATGTGGTTGTTTTTGGAGGGGGTGGCCTATGCGGCCGCCCCCGACTTCATGCGGCGCCTGGCAGAATATCTCTCCCGCATGCCCCCGCGGGAGATCGCTTTGGCCGGCATCGGATCGGCCGCTGTGGGCGCGATCCTCATTGTCATTGCAGTCCGCGTCCTCTGAACCTGTTGCAACACGCCCGCAAAGCGCCATAGTTTAAAAATATTGCTGTAGATTGTGCTTCGAAAGGAGGCTCAGCGGCCTATGCGCATTTCGGCCCTTGCTGCCTTGATCCTGATGAGTTCGGCGTCCGCCGCCCTGCCTGCCCATGCACAGGCGAGCCTGTCTGAACGCGTTGATGGAATTGACCAGAAGGTCCAGCCGCAAAGTTTCCGGGATCTGTCGAAACGACTGATGCCCGCCGTGGTGAACATCTCCACCTCGCAAACCATTGCGCCTGACGGCATGCCGACCTTCCCGGAAGGGTCGCCAATGGAGCGCTTCAATGAGTTCTTTGGGCGCGACGAAGAAGGGTTCCGCCGTGAGGGCTCGCTCGGGTCCGGCTTTGTCATTTCGCCAGACGGCATCATCATCACGAACAATCATGTGATCGAGAACGCCGACGAGATCGACATCAATTTCTCGAATGGCCGCGTGCTGAAGGCTGAACTGATCGGCCGCGACAGCGATACAGACCTTGCGGTTCTCAAGGTCGAGTCATCGACCCCCCTTCCCTTTGTGGACCTTGCAGACAGCGACAAGGCCGAAGTTGGCGACTGGGTGATCGCAATCGGCAATCCGTTCGGCTTTGGCGGATCGGTTTCTGCCGGCATTATCTCCGCGCGCAACCGTGATCTCAACGCAGGTCGCTCAGATGACTTCATTCAGACCGACGCAGCCATCAACCGCGGGAATTCCGGCGGTCCATTGTTCAATCTTGGTGGCGAAGTTGTTGGCGTGAACACGGCCATCATCTCACCAACAGGTGGCTCTGTCGGTATCGGCTTCTCGGTGCCAGCCAATCTGGTGAAGCGCATCTCCGACCAGCTGATCAAGGAAGGCCGCGTCCGCCGCGCCTGGCTGGGCGTGAATGTGCAGGACGCAGATGAAACGCTGGTCCGCGCTTACAAGGCCACTGGCAAGGGCGGCGTGATCATCACAAGGATCACTGATGACGGCCCCGCTGCAAACTCCGATATGGAAGTTGGGGATCTCGTGCTGCGCTTCGACGGCCAGACCGTCACCAGCGTGCGCGAACTTACCCGCCTCATCTCTGACACCGAAATTGGCCGAACCGTGCCAATCGCGCTCGTCCGCGATGGCAAGGCGCGAACCGTCAATGTCACGCTCGGAGAGCTGGAAGATGATGACACAACGGAAGAACTGAATGCGGCGCTCGACGCCCCGGCCAGCTCAAACGATCTCGGCGCAGAGCTTACCAGCCTCGATGATGATGTCCGACGGCGCTACGGCATTCCGAATGATGTTGATGGCGTTGCGGTGACCACTGTGTCTGCACGTGGCCGCTCCTTCGGCAAACTGCGCCGCGGCGATGTGGTGATGGAAGTGAACTTTGAGCGCGTCTCGACTGTATCCGACACGATCAGCAAGGTCGAAACAGCCATGACCACACCGCACCAGCCCTTGTTGCTGCGTGTGAAGCGTCGCGGCGAGGCCGGCTGGTTCGATCAGTTCATCTCTATCGACCTGACCAATTCCTGATCAGCCGGTTACGAACTCATCAACATGATAGCCCTGGAAGAACAGGGCCGTGTGCAAATCTGTGTGCGTGATGGCGGCGTGCGCCTCCGCCGCAACAATGGGCTTGGCCTTGTAGGCAATGCCCAGTCCCGCTGCCTTGATCATGGCAAGATCATTGGCGCCATCGCCCAGCGCAATCGCATCCGCGCGGCCAAGCCCGTTCTCGGCTGACACTTCGTCCAGCGCCGACAGCTTCGCCTCACGGCCGAGGATTGGCAGGCCAACCTCCCCTGTCAGGGCGGCGCCGTCATCAATCAGCGTGTTGCCGCGATGGGCGACAAAGCCCGCCTCTTCCGCCACGCGGCCAGTGAAGAAAGTGAACCCGCCAGACACCAGCACCGTGACAGCGCCGTTCGCCTTCATCGTCTCAACCAGCGTCTTCGCGCCCGTATTCAGCGTGATGCGCGCATCATAAGCATCCTGCAGCGCTTTGAGGTCCAGCCCCTTGAGCATCGCGACGCGGGTCGTGAGGGCGCCTTCGAAGTCCAGCTCTCCACGCATCGCGCGCTCGGTGATCGCCGACACTTCGGCTTTCAGACCGGCGAAGTCTGCCAGTTCGTCCAGGCATTCCTGGCCAATGATCGTGGAATCCATATCCGAAATCAGCAGGCGCTTGCGCCGGTTTTCGCCAGGCAAGAACGCTGCGTCCATCTCGGCTTCATGCAATGCTGAGAGCACAGGCTGAAGCATTTCTGACGGCAGAGTGGGTATAATGGCCTCGACGGCCGCAACATCTCCCATCTGGCCAAGACTTGTGATCGCCTCCACGCGGGTTGCGGGTGCAATGTCGCGCAAGATCATGCTGAGACGCGAGGCGATATTGTCCTCAGGGGCATTTGCGGCGGCAACAAGGATCATCGAATTCACTGCTTTCTCGTTCATTCCCGCCTCATCACGGGTTTCCTAGCCGCTGACAAGCCCTTACCGTTATGAAGATGACACCAGCCATCCTTATTCACGGGCCAACAGCCAGCGGAAAAACCGCGCTCGCCATAGATGTTGCACGTCGCCTGGGCGGCGAAGTGGTCAACGCAGACTCGATGCAGGTCTACCGGGACCTGCAAGTGATCTCGGCCCGCCCAACCGAGGAAGAGATGGACGGCGTGCCGCACCATTTGTTCGGTCACGTCGATGCAGCGCATCGTTATTCCACCGGCGACTGGCTGGAAGAAGTGCGCGCCACAATCCGCAACCTGGAACTGAGGGGCAAGCGCGCCATCCTTGTCGGCGGCACTGGACTCTACCTGCTGGCCATGACGCAGGGCCTGTCCAACATTCCGCCCGTGCCGGAAGATGTGCGCGCGGATGTCCGGGCTATCGCAGATGCCGAGGGGGCAGAAGGCCTGCGCGACCGCCTCACCCCCGTGGACCCGGAAACAGCTGCGCGGCTCGGCACGGGAGACCGCCAGCGGCTTGCCCGCGCCTATGAGGTCTATCTGGCCACCGGCAAGCCGATCACCGATTTCCAGAAGAACCGCCAGCCGCCGGTCCTGAAGGATGGCGAATGGATCGGCTTTGCGCTCACCCCNCCTCGGGCAAAACTCTATCAGAAGATCGATCGCCGCTTTGAAGGCATGCTGATGCAAGGGGCGATGGAAGAGGCCCGCCAGCTCATAAAACGCGACCTCGATCCCGAACTTCCTGCAATGAAAGCACATGGAATGCCGTGGCTGGCNGCCTTTGCGCGCGGAGAGATAACGGCAGAATTTGCCGCAGAAAACGCCAAACGCGACACAAGACGCTACGCAAAGCGACAATTCACGTGGATTGGTCGCCANTTTCCCTTCTGGCCGCGCATACCTTCACCCGAACCGGAAGACCGTTTGAGGGTTATTCTTGCCTTGTATAGGGAGATTGACAGCCCGGTTGAGGCAGATTATTCCTGATCCCCGACGTTGGAGGAAACGCACCGTGCGCACGAATGTGGTACTCGTTATTAAGCACCCGTGATTGGCTTTGAGTAAGCCAATTGCGGGTGCGCGCACATCAAGGGGCTCCATCGGGGCCCTTTTTCTTTTCCGATACAGTCCAGACCCAGCCCGACCAGAGACATTCCCATGACAACCGAAACCAAGACCAAGCCCGCCGCTGAAACCTTGACCATGACTGGCGCCGAGATCGTCATCACGGCCCTCAAGGAGCAAGGCGTGGAAGTCATGTTCGGGTATCCGGGCGNCGCGGTGCTACCCATCTATGATGCGCTCTACAGCACTGAAGGGCTCAGCCACATTCTGGTGCGCCACGAACAGGGCGCAGGNCATGCCGCNGAGGGCTATGCCCGCTCGACCGGCCGGCCTGGCGTTTGCCTNGTCACCTCCGGCCCCGGCGCGACGAACATGGTCACGCCNATNGCCGATGCGATGATGGACTCCATTCCGATGGTTGTCCTGACAGGTCAGGTGCCGACACATCTGATCGGCACGGACGCGTTNCAGGAGTGCGACACGACNGGCATTACCCGCACCTGCGCCAAGCACAATTANCTCGTCACCGATGTGAACGATTTGGCCCGCACNATCCACGAGGCTTTTCTGATTGCGAAGTCCGGTCGTCCCGGTCCGGTCGTGGTCGACATTCCGAAAGATATCCAGTTCGCCACCGGCACCTATATCGGCAAGGATGGCGTCCACAAGCCGACCTACCACCCGAACACCACGCCCCAGCCNGAAGCCATCTCCGCAATCGTGGATTTGATGCTCCATGCGCGGCGGCCGGTCTTCTATACGGGTGGCGGCGTCATCAATTCCGGGCCGGAAGCCTCCCGCCTGCTGCGCGAATTGCAGAAGGCCACCGGGTATCCGGTGACCTCCACCCTGATGGGNCTGGGCGCCTTCCCGGCCTCTCACAAGGACTGGCTGGGCATGGTCGGCATGCATGGCAGTTTCGAGGCCAATAATGCCATGCACGACTGTGACCTGATGATCTGCGTCGGCGCGCGCTTTGACGACCGGGTGACCGGCCGCATTGATGCCTTCTCCCCGAACTCTAAGAAGGTCCACATCGACATCGANCCGTCTTCGATCAACAAGATCGTNCGCGTCGACATTCCGGTNATCGCAGACTGCGCCGAGGCGCTGGCCGCACTCCTGAAGGAGTTCAAATCCCGCAAGGAGAAGAAGCCGGACCTGAAGCCCTGGAAACAGGAAATCGACATCTGGCGCGCGCGAAATTGCTTCGCCTACACAAATTCCGACGAGGTGATCAAACCGCAATATGCGCTGGAACGCCTGCACGCGCTGACCCGCGACCGGGAAACCTATTTCACCACCGAAGTTGGCCAGCACCAGATGTGGGCCGCGCAATTCCTGCACTTCGAGGAACCGAACCGCTGGATGACATCGGGCGGGCTTGGAACGATGGGCTATGGCCTGCCCGCCGCCGTTGGCGTTCAGGCCGCGCACCCGAATGGTCTCGTGATTGACGTTGCCGGCGAAGCNTCCATCCAGATGATGATGCAGGAATTCTCCACCGCGCTGCAGCACCGNCTGCCGGTGAAGGTCTTCATCCTGAACAATGAATGGATGGGCATGGTGCGCCAGTGGCAGGAATTGNTNCATGGNGNNCGNTATTCGNCACACCTATTCGGAGAGCCTGCCGGACTTCGTGAAACTTGCTGAAGCAATGGGCGGACATGGCATCCGATGCGACAATCCGGCTGAGCTGGACGACAAGATCCGCGAAATGATTGACCATCCCGGCCCTGTCCTGTTCGACTGCCGTGTCGAGAAGGCAGAGAATTGCCTGCCGATGATCCCGTCGGGTTCTGCCCACAATGAGATGATCCTCGGCGAGATCACAGGTGACGAAATCGGAGAGGCCGGCAAGACGCTGGTCTGACGGTCAGGGGAATGGGGCCCGTCGAACATGGAGTTTGATCATGAGCCATGCAGCAAAACATCTTTTGCACGGGTCCATTCTGCCTTTAAAAGGCGGCATGATCGGGGTTAATCGGACGGAGACACAGGCATGAGCGACGGATCGACAGGCACACCGCCCAGCGGCGGCAATCCGAAATCGGCCTATTTCCTGTCCCACGAGGATCAGGAAGTCGAACGCCGTACTCTGGCCGTCATGGTGGACAACGAACCCGGTGTGCTCGCGCGGGTCGTAGGCCTGTTCTCGGGCCGTGGCTACAACATCGACAGCCTCACCGTGGCCGAGGTGGATGCAAACGAACACCGCTCACGCATCACGATCGTGACCCAGGGCACGCCTCACATCCTCGAACAGATCGAAGCCCAGCTTCTGCGCATTGTGCCCGTTGATCAGGTGATCGATATCACCAAGTCGAAACGCGGCATTGAGCGCGAACTCGCCCTGGTAAAAGTCGCCGGAATCGGAGAGGCCCGCGTCGAAGCGCTGCGCATCTCTCAGATTTTCCGGGCAAATGTGATAGACACGACCAATGAGAGCTTCATTTTCGAGCTGACGGGTGCCTCCGACAAGATCTCGCAATTTGTCGACCTCATGCGGCCTCTGGGCCTTGTCGAAGTCAGCCGGACAGGTGTCCTGTCGATCAAGCGCGGAAAGGTGAAAGGATGAGAAAAGCAAGCCTGCTTGCCATCGCCGCCTTCTGTCTTGGTGGCACTGCCATCGCGCAGGAGAACCTGCCGGAAACGTGCCGCGGGAATGTTTCGTCGGCGGCCTATATGGCACCTGACGAAGCCGCCAAGGCCGACCTTCAGTGCGACATAGACCGCGCTGAGCGTCTGGTTGCACGCGCCAGCACAATCTTTGATGCCGATCCGGCTCCCCTGCTTCGGATCGTGGATACTGCTGCGCCGAGCGGCGCGGCCTACATCTATGACATTGTTGACTGGTCCGGAACAATGATGCTGGACGCTCGCACCGTTCCGGTTGCAGAAAATGTCCGCATCCCGATGTGCCGNGTGCAAACTCAACTGCCAGCCAATGTCGCCAATCAGGTTGCNTTGTCATTGCTCACNGCCAGCGATGCAGANTTGCCAGCCTATGGCNCCCGCGAAAAGATGATCACGAACGCAGATGGTTCGCGCAGTTTTGAACTGCTGCTGTCCTCGCACGACATCGTTACAAGCATCGAGACAACCAGCGGCCTGCGCCAGTTNTCCCGCCATGCCGAAGCCACAGATCCCATTGCCGAACTGAACCGCAGCGTCATCGGCGTCGCCAATTTTTCAGATGACTGGGTATGCCAATCCAATTGATCTGAAGTCTNATCCCCCACAATCAATCTTCCAGCGGAGCAAGTAGAGGCCCATGAAAATCTATTACGAGCAGGATGCGGACATCGCCCTCATCCAGAGCAAGAAAGTCGCCGTCATTGGCTATGGCAGCCAGGGCCACGCCCACATTCTCAACATGCGCGACAGCGGCGTGAAGAACGTCAAGGTCGGCCTCTANGAAGGCTCCCCAAGCCGCAAGAAGGCNGANGCTGAAGGCCTCGAAGTCGTCACGCCAGCAGAGGCTGCGCAATGGGCCGACGTGATCATGATCCTGATCCCGGACGAGAAGCAGGCCGTTCTGTACGCAAACGAAATCGAGCCACACCTGCGNGCGGGCCAGCACCTGATGTTCGGCCACGGCTTCAACGTTCACTACAACCTGATCCGTCCGCGTCCGGACGTTGACGTTTCCCTGTCTGCGCCGAAGGGCCCAGGCCACACGCTGCGCGCCCAATACCAGATGGGCTTTGGCNTGCCGGGTCTCGTTGCGATCCATCAGGANGCAACCGGCACCGCGAAAGACGTTGCCCTGTCTTATTCGAAAGCCATCGGCAACACCCGCGCTGGCGTGATCGAAACTTCCTTCCGCGAAGAAACCGAAACCGACCTGTTCGGTGAACAGGCTGTGCTTTGCGGCGGCATCGTCGAACTGATCAAGGCGGGTTACGAAACGCTGGTCGAGGCCGGTTACGCGCCTGAAATGGCATATTTCGAATGCCTGCACGAAACCAAGCTGATCGTGGACCTGATTTATGAAGGCGGCATCGCCAACATGAACTACTCGATCTCCAACACGGCCGAATACGGCGAATACGTTTCCGGCCCACGCGTCGTGAATTCCGAAGCCAAGGCAAACATGAAGAAGGTTCTGGAAGACATCCAGAACGGCACCTTCGCGCGCAACTGGGTTCTGGAAAACCAGGCCGGCGCACCGGGCTTCAACGCCATGCGCCAGCGCATGAACAGCCACGAGATCGAGGAAGTCGGCGAAAAGCTGCGCGGCATGATGCACTGGGCGCAGAACGACCGCCTGGTCGACAAGGCCCGCAACTAGGTCCTATTCGGGTGGACGGTCCGGCACACGGTTCATGTCCACCCGGCTTTCAATTCCCGGCACGCGGCCGGACATCGTATATTGCCAGATGTCCGGTGCGCGGCCGTCCCGGGTTCGGGGCATGACCTCGCCCAGCCCCCTCAGCCAGAGCGGATAATCGGCATAGCCGTCTGACAGCCAGTCGCGATGAAACTCCGGCGTGGTATAGATCACCGGGCGCTGACCATACTCGGCTTCCACCCTCTCCAGAAACACATCCAGTTCCGCCAGCGTCTCCGACATACTGCCGCGCGGTTCGCAATTGTGCGCATATTCCAGATCGACAGCCGGCGGCAGGCCCCCTGCCCGCACCTCGACGGACTGAATGAAATTCCCGGCCTGCGCCTCGCCGGCTCGGCACAGGCGATAGAAATGATACGCCCCGACCAGCCAGCCCCGCGCCTTGGCCTCGCGCCAATGATCCTGGAATCGCGGATCCTTCCAGTCAGTCCCCTCGGTTGCTTTCAGATAGAGGAAGTCGACCGGCGCCGCCTCGAAGGCCTCCCAGTCGATCCGGCCATTATGGTGCGACAGGTCGAGACCGGTGAATCCGGGTTGCAACATGGCGCGGTTTCCAGCGACAGATGGCGACACATCGCGACATGCGGCGACAAGGAACAACAAGGTGACGACAGTCAGAAACGGGCGCATACATTGTTTCAACACATGAATAAGGCACTGAGGCGAGCAAAACTTGCCCACTTCTTGCATGGCTTTCTTCGCCCAGCGTCTGTGAGATACAACAAATTGAAGCTATAAGGGCAATAAATTCAACACTCTGGCCGTGGTAGAGTTAACACGACCGGAAACTGGGAAAGAGTGGGCGATGGCCAGAACCGAGACCGACAGCAAGGGCCGCTCCGGCCAGGGCAGCTACATCGCCGCCGACTGCGCCCTGGAAGGCACTTTCACCTTCTCCGGCCCCCTCACCATCGCTGGACACATGAAAGGCCCCGTCAAATCTGATGCAATGGTGCTGATTGAGGCCACAGGCGAGCTGGAAGGCTCTCTGGAAGCCCCTGTGATCATCGTGCACGGTAAACTGAGCGGAACCATCACAGCCCACGAGAGCGTGGAAATCTGGACGGATGCAAAAGTAACCGGAAAAGTGACCACCCGCAGTATTCGTGTCGATGCTGGATCTTTGCTGACAGCAGACCTTGTCGTGGCCACAGAGGGCAATTTGCCCGCACATGAAAGCGCTGAAGTGCCAGACCCGACACAGGCCGCAGACTCACTGACTGGCGAACAGGAGAGAGACCCGTCTCAACCTGCACGCCCGCTGCCCGGATCGAACCTTGCGCGCAAACTGGCCGCAATGAACGAAAATCAGTAGCGGCGTTTTACGTCCTCAAGACGCTCCCACGTATAATCATCCGGCTGGTAGGCGCCCAATGTCGACAGGCGTTCACAGGCCCATTCATATTCGCGATCACAGGATTCCTGAAGTAGGCGCGTACCTTCAGGTACATTTTTGCGACCGCCCTGCCCCGTATAAACCATATTGCCCAGCGCCGCGCAGCCGCTGACATCGCCAAGGTCGCACGCCTTGTCATAGAGCCCCCGCGCCTGAACGTGGTCCACGTCCATTCCGCGCCCTTGCAGCGTCAAATAAGCAAGCCCGGAACAAGCTTCAGCGTGGCTGCCATTGCACGCCTTGCGATAGTTCTCAGCGGCCTTTTCATAATCCTGTAGTCCGCCCAGACCGCGCCGGTACATATCTCCAAGCTCGAAACAGGCCTGATAGTCGTTTGTCCCGCACGCCCGAATGGCTTCGGTACGCTTGGCACGGTTCTCTTTCAGATTTGCGCTGGCCTCCTCAAGCGCGATCTCCGCCTGGGTTCGTTCTACCTGACCATATTGGGCAATGGCGGGGAGCGCCGCAACAGACATGGCGACGGCGGACAGTGCGATGGCAAGAGTTCGCATTCGGTTTCTCCCTTTGCTTGATTAAGGATATAAGTGTCGTCACGTAGTGCGTCCACGCAATTGGCTGCTTACAGATTCGTAACGACGCGCGGCTGGGCTTGCCGAANGANAGGCTTGCTCATCATNAATGAGAAGAGACATNCAAAGGGGAACCACATGGCCGCATCAGANCANCAACCAATCGGGTCAGGATTTCACGCCAAATCCACCGCACAGGAAGTCGTCGCAGACATAGATCTGACCGGTCGCAATGCAATTGTCACCGGCGGCTATTCCGGTATCGGCCTTGAAACCGTTCGGGCGCTTGCGGGCGCAGGGGCGCGTGTCACAGTTCCGGCCCGGCGCGTGGATGCTGCCGAGGAAGCGNTGGCCAATGTGCCCGGCGAGATCGAGATCGCCGCCATGGACCTCGAAGACATTTCCAGCGTGAAGAAATTCACCTCTGACTATGAAGACACCGGCCGCGCTCTGGACATGTTGATCAACAATGCCGGCATCATGGCCTGCCCCGAAACACGTGTNGGACCNGGATGGGAGCGCCAGCTNGGCGTAAACCATCTGGCCCATATGGCGATGAGCCTGGCTCTNGCTCCGGCCCTTGAGCGTGCAGACGGTGCCCGCCTTGTGGCCCTGTCTTCCACCGCGCACGTTCGGTCAGATGTGATCTGGGACGATCCGAATTATGACAGCCACCCCTATGACAAATGGGAAGCCTACGGTCAGTCCAAGTCGGCCTGCGCCCTGTTTGCGCTCGGCGTGGATCATCGCGGCAAGGACATTGGCGTCCGGGCATTCTCAGTCCANCCAGGGGGNATCTTCACGCCTCTGCAGCGTCACCTGACAGATGAAGAAATGGCCGAACTCGGCTGGAAGAATCCAGACGGCACGATCCCGCCAATGGTGCAGGCCATGTTCAAGACCCCGGAACAGGGCGCATCNACAAGCGTCTGGGCAGCAACTGCCCCCGCCCTCGCCGACAAGGGCGGCGTTTACTGCGAAGATTGTGATATTGCAAAACTCGCTACCGAAGACAGCCAGCGTTGGGAACATGCCCGGCCCTGGATCTGTGATGACGAAAAAGCCGAACGGCTTTGGGAAATCAGTGAGGCCATGCTCAGCAAGGCCTGAGTTCGGAAAGGACTCCTCGCATGAAACACGCATTTCTGATCATGACTGCAGCGGCGCTCCTGGTCACAGCCTGCACACCGGAATATGGCGATACGCCCCCGGTCGCTTTGATGGCTGAGNAGTCCTTCGACTACGACTCGGTTTTCGTTCNAGACNGTCGGCCTGAAAGCGATTTCGANCAGTACGAGTTGCGTCACTCCAGGGAGATTCTNGCATTTACCGGCGTCCAGCCCGGNATGACGGTGTTGGACATGGAGGCTGGCGACGGCATCTATACGGAACTGTTCTCACTCGTCGTGGGCGAAGAAGGNAAGGTCTATCTGCAGAACCCGCCCGAATTCGAAGTATTCCTGGGCGACGCCGTAGAACGCCGGATGGATGGCCGCCTTCGGAATGTCACGCATATCCAGACATCGTTCGATGATTTNGAGCCGATAGGCGATCAGGAAGTCGACCTCGTTACCTGGTTCCTTGGACCACACGAGCTCTGGTACACACCGGAGGGGTCTGAACCCGGAGCGCTTGGTGATCCGGAAGTCTGCTTTTCAGAGATTTCGAGAGTCCTCGCACAAGGCGGTCACTTCGTCGTGATAGATCATCGCGCACCTGAAGGCGCACCGCCCACGACAGGCGGAGACACGCATCGGCTCGCACAGGATGTTCTGATGGAGATGATGGAAGATGTCGGGCTGAAACTGGTCGAAGAAAGTGACCTGCTCTCCAATCCTGACGATGACGGCACCGTCAACGTGTTCGATCCGTCCATCCGAAGACAGACGGATCGCTACGTTCTCAAATTCGANAAGCTCTAACGCTNANCGAAAGTGCTAGTTGGAGCTTTCCGGCTCCAGCTTGTCCTGCGTCCGCGTTTCAAAATCGCTGGCATCGTGACGTTCGCGCAGCTGTGAGGCCGGATCACCGAATGTCCGGTTCACCATGCGGCCGCGCTTGACCGGCTCGCGCTGAGCAAGCTGGTCCGTCCAGCGAATGACGTTCTTGTACTCATGTACCTGCAGGAACTCACCCGCCTCNTAGACCAGACCTTTCACCAGCGCACCATACCACGGCCAGATCGCCATATCGGCAATNGAATACTCGTCCCCGGCCATNTATTCGCGATCGGCAAGNTTGCGGTCCAGCACGTCCAGCTGGCGCTTCACCTCCATGGCGAANCGATTAATCGGATACTCGAACTTCTCTGGCGCGTAGGCATAGAAATGGCCGAAACCGCCGCCGAGATACGGCGCTGAGCCCATTTGCCAGAACAGCCAGTTCAACGCCTCAGTGCGCTTGTTGTGATCGGTCGGCAGGAAGGCGCCAAATTTCTCGGCGAGATACAACAGGATCGAGCCACTCTCGAACACCCGCGTCTTCGTGGTCGTNTCGAACATGACCGGAATTTTCGAGTTCGGATTCAGATCGACATAGCCGGAGCCGAACTGNTCNCCTTCTCCGATATTGATCAGCCAGGCGTCATACTCTGCACCCTCATGCCCAGCCGCGAGCAGTTCCTCCAGCATGATNGTGACCTTCACACCATTGGGCGTCCCNAGCGAATAGAGCTGGATCGGATGCTTGCCGACTGGCAATTCCTTGTCATGCGTCGGCCCGGCAATCGGACGGTTGATGTTCGCAAATCGCCCGCCGCTGGCCTTGTCCCAGGTCCAGACCTTTGGAGGCGTGTAAGTATTGTCGGCCATGTTTCGCGTCCTTCCTTCAACGTGTCTTGCAAACATGTAGGAAGGGAGCCGGGATTGTCAGCAAACTTCTTTGTGAGAATTCCTAAACGGCATGACGGTCAGCCTGTGTAGCCACAGTCAGGCTGGTACGCTTTCGGTNAGGAGAAGCTCCTGGTTCTGAGCCGATTTGGTCACTTTCACAGGCAACCAGCACGTCACTTCCAGGCCGCCGCCATCAACCGGCTTCATGCCGACTGTACCACCATGCAGGTCGACAAAGTGCTTCACCAGAGCCAGGCCCAGGCCTGCGCCGCGCTGGTCTCCGGATACGAAACTGTCGAAACTGGTCGCGCGTTTATCAGCCTCAAGACCCCGNCCATTGTCGCGAACGGACAAGGTNACCATGTCGCCNACACGCTGNGACGCAACGACGATTTCGCCGCCAGATTCGGTAAAGCGCAGAGAGTTCGAGATCAGATTGAACAGGATCTGCTTGATGCGGCGTTCGTCTGCGCGGATCACGCCAAGGTCGCCCATAATATCAGCGCGTACATTGATCTGCGTATCTTCCGCTTTCGACACGACCATTTCGACGCTCTCGTCAATGACATGGGCCAGGTCGACATCCTTGACGTCGAGATCCATNCGGCCCGCCTCGATCATGGCGAGATCGAGAATATTCTCNATCAGNTTGGACAGATGGTCAGACGCTGANAGNATTGCACTGACATAATCAGACTGGCGTTCTGTCAGGTCTCCATTGCGCTTGGTTTCCAGCAGCTCGGCATACCCGAAGATGACGGTGAGCGGCGAGCGCAACTGATAAGACACGTTGCGCACGAACTCTGTCTTCAACCGGTCCGCGGCTTCGAAGGCCTCGGCGCGATCGCGAAGGGCAGACTCAACGCGGCGCGTCGCCGTCACATCCGCGAAAGCGATCAGTGTGTTCCCGTCCGGCAGCGGATGGGTCAGATATGTCAGGATCGACCCGTCAGACCGGCGCATCTCGCCCGTCGTGGACTGACGCGCCCGCGCAGAGGGGTCAGTGATATGACGCTTGATGGCATCCCACACATCGAGGTCGTGGAACAGCGGCACACAGTCTTCGATCACGGCGCTGTAGTCCGGGTGATCCTTCAACGTGTCATGATCAAGCGACCAAAGGTGCTCAAATGCCTTGTTGAACAGTTTAAGCCGCCCGTCGCCGCCGAACACAACGACTGCCTCATGCAGATTGTCCAGCGTTGATGCNTGCGTCTTCACGATGGCGTTGAATTTCGTCTTCAGATCAAGCTCGCCAGTAATGTCCTTGAACAGCAACAACAGACCGCCCATCGGGTGGCGTTGACGCGTAACAGACAGTGTCCGGTCATCCGGCAAGGACCAAGTGTCCTCTTTCACGCCATCGATATCGAGATAGTAAGACAGTTCTTCTGCGCGCCACTCGGCATAATTGGTCCGCGCGGGCAGCTTGCGGCGCTCGCGCAGGCGGTCCAGCAACTGGCCGTGGTTCGGACGATCCAGCAGGAAGCTCTCGTCCAGATCCCACATGTCGCGGAAGGCCTTGTTGTAGAAGGTCAACTTTCGGTCTGCACCAAAGATCGCCACGGCATCCGCAACNTGGTTGAGGGTCTCGTCATGCGCGCGAACATGGCGGTTCAGTTCCTCGCGGGCATTCTCCTGCGCAGTGACATCGAATGCCATCGCCCCTGCTCCACCGGAAAGCGGGAAGGTCAGCACACGCATCGCCCGGCGCTCACCATTGATAATCATATGCCGCGTTTCATCGATATCGGCGCCATCTGAAATCGTCTTGCGCGCCTGATCCGCTGATGCCTGGTCCAGCATCAGTTGGCGATCCAGAACACGGTCAAGGTTCACGCCATCCACGGCTTCAATGTAAGACGGGTTCACCCATTGCAGNTTGCCCATGCCGGACACGCGCCAGGCCGGGAATGGGGCCTTGCCAAGCATATCCAGAAACGCTGTNGGGTCGCGCGCAATAACCTGCCGGGCNTCTTCCAGCTTGCCGCGNGCGGAACTTTCTTCGAGGCCCTTGATCGTTGTGTCAGTCACCCANACCACGGCGCGCGCGCCTGCTGTTCGACCATCNGCCTCAAGGAAGCGACCGGACGGACCAATGATCGTCAATGAAAACGCCTGTCCTGTGTCGCGCAGTTCGCGCATCCGAATCCGCAGCGTCGTGTCCTGACCGGAACTGTCGCGCGCCTCCAGATCAGCAAGGCCTTCAATGATCCGGACCGCCGGGTCTGGTGAAATGGCATCATCTGTAAAGCTGAGCAGCCCGGCCAACGCCACTGGAGATCCATACAGTTCTGGCGGGGTCATTTCTTCGCTGTCGGGCTCAAGCGCGTCGCCCTGCCAGACCAGAATGACGCCTGGATGCGCACCGAGAATTGAGCGGTGTTCCGCCAGAAGCGTTTCCAGATCCGAAGACCGATCCTTGTATTTACGGGCAGCACCGCGGGCGCCGTCGGAGACACGCAAGGCCCAAAGCAGGGCCGCAAGCCCCAGCGCCGTCGCGCCGGCAGACATGATGAGTGGTACCTGGTCCGCCGTAATTGCCATAGTGTCTTCAATCCAAATCGCACGAATCGGGCACCATACGGCGACCGCAACTGGTTAACGGATTGCTCCCTTTGCGTTAAGGCGGCGTTAACAAGAGGCTAATGCGAGACGGCTTCGGGGACAAGATAACTGAAACGTTATGTTGCAAAAACGCCACACCATCTTACTCTGCATCGTCAAACCTTCATGGAGTTGTCGATGCGCAACCTGATTTTTNCCTTGTCCGCCGCCGCTGTATGCGCCCTCGTCGCTCCNACTGCGGCNGGCGCAGGTGATGATGATCTGGATGAANTGGTGCGCTTGCCCGGACAGNCCTATCCCGGCCCTTCCAAACGGAAAGCCCCGCCGAATGCGCACGCACCCGATCGCTTGGTATCCGGTGGCGGCCTGATCGTGAGCTTTGACACTGACCTTGATGGCGAGGTGACGCAAGACGANCTCGCGGCTGGTATTTCGGCCGCCTTCGCAGAAGCGGACACGAATGAAGATGGTTATCTCAGCCCGCTGGAACAGCTCACCTGGGCCGAGAGCCAACCAATTCGAGACGACACGCTCGGCAATCCGGCGCGGTTCGATCCAAATCTCGACCGCCAGGCCAGCTTTGAGGAATTCAAAACGGTCTTGACGCGATTTGCGGCGGATTTCGCCAGCGAGTCCGGCAGCATCAACATCGCTGACTTGAAGGCACCGAAACCTGAAAGGCAGGATAAACCGAGATTTGCCCGGACCGAAACAGATCGGCCCCCACGCAACTAGGTAAGGATGTCGTAGAGATCCGTGCGGCGGTCTCGGAAGAAGCCCCAGGCTGCTCGTTCCCGGTCTATTTCGTCCAGATCAAACTCGGCGACGAGTACGCCCTGCTCNGTNCGCCCGAAATCGATCACGATCTCACCCGTCGGGTCGGCAATGAAACTCGTGCCGTAAAACACCTGCCCCTCTTCATCGCCGACGCGATTGGCGGCGACAACCGGGATCGTGTTCGACACAGCATGACCTTGCATGGCCCGGCGCCAGCGCGCCGCGGTGTCGAGGCTCGCATCCTGCGGCTCAGCGCCAATGGCTGTTGGGTAGAGCAGCGCGTCCGCTCCCATGAGGGACATGGCCCGCGCCGCNTCCGGGAACCATTGATCCCAGCAAATACCGACGCCGAGACGCCCCTTCATCGTGTCCCAGACACGGAAGCCAGTATCGCCCGGGCGGAAATAGTATTTTTCCTGATAGCCCGGCCCATCTGGAATGTGACTCTTGCGATAGACCCCCAGCGGTGTTCCGTCCGCATCGATCATGACAAGTGAATTGTANTAGTGCGGCCCATCCTTCTCATAGATGGANACCGGTATGACGACGCCGAGNTCCGCTGCGAGTTCCGACANTTGCTCAACAGCGGGGTGTTCTCGCCAAGGGTAGGCACGCGCAAAATGCTCTTCTTCCTGCGTCTTGCAGAAATAGTAGCCGGTAAACAGCTCCGGCGGGAGAACAACATCTGCGCCCTTCTCTGCTGCTTCACGCACAAAGGCGGCCACGCGGTCGATATTGTCCTGCTCATCGTCTGACGGCGTGAACTGAATGCTGGCAAGGGTCAGAGTGCGGGTCATGTCTGTCTCCTGNAAGTCAGGCTGGAATTTCGCGGGTCATGCAGTGGAAGCTGCCTCCGCCATTGAGGATGTGCCGCGCCGGCAAGCCAATCACCTGGCGTCCCTCAAATAAGGCGCTCAGCTCGGCCAATGCCACCAGGCTATAACGATCCTCATACACCGGTACGAGAACGACCCCATTCGTGATCGNGAAATTCATATGGCTTGCCGGAATGGGATTACCATCCTCATCCTTCACAAGACCCGGTGACGGTATGGTCGTTACTTCCAGCCCGGCCCTGCGTAGCGTTGTCTCAATCTCCTGCAAGGTTTCCGCATTCGGATCGTCATCGCCTGAGGGATGCTGGCAGATCGCATGCCCCGGAGAGATGAAACGTGCAACATTGTCGACATGGCCGTCCGTATGATCATTGAGCAGGCCATCGCCCAGCCAGATGTATTCATGGACGCCAAGCGCGTGCGAAATGGCCAATTCGATTTCGGACTGGTCGAGATCAGGATTGCGGTTTGCGTTCAACAGGCACTGCCCGGTCGTCAACAGACGGCCTGTGCCATCAGCATCAATCCCACCACCTTCAAGAACCAGATCATGAGACTCTGTAATAATGTTCTCGAAGTCTGCGATCGCCACAGCTGTTTCGGTATCGCCGGGCATCAGGTATTTCCCGCCCCACCCATTGAACCGGAACGTCTGCGCCTTTCGCGCATCGCCAGAGCCGGTAATGATCGGTCCGGTATCGCGCAGCCAAATATCTCCTGTCGGAATACGGCAGATGTCGGCGCAATCACCCACCGCTGCGCGCGCGGTTTCTTCCGCTTCATCCGAGCCCACTGCAACGCGGATCGGTACGAAGTCAGATGCCGCGCGGATAAAACCGGCGATATCGGCGCGAGGCCCGTCCAGATTGCCGCCCCACTCCTCAACAAGGCGGGGCCAGCCGACCCAAAGAGCAGCATGCGGGGCCCATTCGGGCGGGAGGTGAGGTTTCATATCAGACATTGAGCGCGCCATGCCACAGCTTGTTCCAAAGGAAAAGGGCGGCCCTTCGCAGAGCCGCCCTTCCCGATTTCAAATTACGAAGTTCAGAAGACTAGAACTCGTAACGCAGGCCGAAGCGGATNTCGTAGCGNGATGCNTCGCCCTGGCGAGATTCACAGTCACCCGCCTGGAAGTCATCAACAGCGCATACTGACGGGAAGCCAGGCTCGCGNAGGATGCCCCACTCGTCGTTCAGCAGGTTGGTGAAGTTGTCGACCACGATGAAGCCGGAAGCCTTGTGATCAAGGAAGCCAGGGAATTCCTGCTCCAGCTTGATGTCGACCTTGCCCCACCAGGAACCTTCTTCGCCGTTACGCTCTGCACCNGCAGCNAGNNANGGGNTGCCNTCGAGGTANGGNNTGAAGCCNNTNATGCTGTTCGGGTCGCCACCGAACACAACGCTGTACGGACGGCCTGACACAGCCTGGCCGAAGGCCGAGAACGTGGTCAGATTGTCACCGAAGAAGGCACGCTCGTAATTGGCGAGCGCCGTGAAGCGGTGCTTCGTGTTGTAGTCAGACGTTGAAGCGCTGACATCCTGCGGGTCACCGAATGCGCGGNTGACNTAGTTCGAGAATGCCACGGAAGACGTCATCGGGTGAACGTCTTCTGCATCTGTGTAGGCATAGCCCAGGGACCAGTCGAGACCGAAGTCATAAGACTTCGAAACCGAACCGGAAACGAGCAGNGACTTGGCATCGCTCTTNGAGTTGGTCAGCACGAAGGCTGGCTCACGAACGCTGCTGTAGGTCGGGTAGACACGGCCGTCGACTGTCGTCGTGCCGGTCTGCTCGAGGTCACCACGGATCCAGACTGCGCTGTCCTGGCTGACCGTGTAGAGGATGTCACCGGAGAGGACATACTCACCGCCGAGCGCAGGTGCGTCAGCATAGTACGTACCGCCGAGAGCGAACTTCCACTCGGATGGGATTTCGAAGTTCGGATCAAGATAGTTGATCTCGAAGTTCGAACCTTCGCCAGCAGCAACAGCGTCGATCATGGATTGTGGAACACAATAACCTGGGCCGGTCGGTACGCCATCTTCACACAGACCATAGTCGATGTCGAAGAGCGACGTCACACCGTCTTCGAGACCGAATGCACCACCGTCAGCACCGAACTGAAGCACGTTGTTGCCCGAGTAAGTGTTCGACAGCCAGACGTTCGGGTTACCACCGGAGTAGAGGCCGACACCACCGCGCAGGTCGAGATTGTCAGAGAAGTCCCACTCGAAGCCAAGACGCGGCTGGAGCAGACCTTCACCATCCAGGGTCTGACCGTTGGTGAAGCCGTAGTCAGCCAGGAAGTCCGGGTTGGTTTCCGGAGCGTCGTCAGTTGTGTACCAGTCGTAACGCAGGCCAGCNATTACGATAACGCCGTTGCCGAGGTCGATTTCGTCCTGACCGTACAGCGTGTTGATTTCGTAACCCCAGTCAGCAGCAGCATTGTTNGGGTCACCGGTTGGCGAGTTGTTGTAGTTGACGTTGTCAGCAAGGCCGAGACGGAAGTTTTCGATTGCTGGATCGAACACGCCTGGCAGGGTCGCTCCGCTGTTTGCGTCGAAGTCGATCTCGGTTTCAACGTGCTGAACGAACATGTTGAACACGTCGAGGGCTTCACGCTCATAGCCGAAGCTGAAATTGTGGTTGCCTGCCGAGTAGTAACCTTTCAGCGCGAGGCTGAGGGTTTCGTAGTAGAGCTTGTTCGCCTGACGGGAGTCGTCGCCGCCGAGGTAGACGTCTACATCGTCNGTTTCGATCGTGATCTCACCGAAGTCGGTGCCGCCAACGGAAACCTGACGGTTGTCCAGTTCGGAGTAAGCAACGCGAATCTCGGTGGAGAAATTATCGGTCCAGTCGGAATAGAGGGAACCAGCGTAAGCGGTCAGTTCTGCGCCACGCTCATAGAGGTGGTTGGAGAATTCCAGCTCATCGGAGTCACCGTCAGACTGAGCGATGTTGAAGCCATCGTTCCAGTTATAGGTGAAGGATGCGCGGTGATCATTGCTGATGTTCCAGTCGAGTTTGACNAGGATCTTCTCGTCNGAATTGTCAGCGCTGGTCGGGATNGTGCCCGGATCATAGCCATAGAGTTCCATGGCGATGTTGCGGATTTCGTCGACTTCAGCCTGCGTGATGTCAACTTCGTTGACGGCGCCAGAACCGATCGGTCCGCGGTCAAACAGGTTCACACCTTCCAGCTTNTCGTAAGCAGCGAAGAAGAACAGCTTGTCCTTGATGATCGGGCCACCAACGCCNAAACCNTAGCGGTATTCNTCATANTCACCGGTCGTGATGTCGTCGCCTTCGAGCGTGTCTGCGCGCAGGCCATCATTGGTGTAGTCACCNAAGAGGTAGCCGTGGATTTCGTTCGTACCGGACTTCGTAACAGCGTTGATGTTACAAGCGGAGAAGCCGCCATACTGAACATCAAACGGTGCCAGTTCGACAGCAACCTGCTCAACAGCGTCGTAGGAGAACGGGATACGCTCGGTTGGGTAGCCGTTGGAGTTCAGGCCGAAATTGTCGTTCATGCGAACGCCGTCAACGGTCAGTGAGTTGAAGCGGGAGTTCTTACCGCCACACTGAACAGCGTTGATGTCGCCGCGGGATTCGTCAACGTAGATACGCGGGTCGAGGCGCAGGACGTCGGTGATGTTGCGGTTGATCGCTGGCGCTTTCTGAAGCGTTTCCAGACCGAAGGAGGCCGAAGGACCNGTTGCGGTCGGTGCAAGGTCTGCAGCCGATGCAGTCACAACGATCGTGTCCTGGCGAGCTTCTGCGTCAGCAGAAAGCACGAAGTCGACCTGCGTTGCGTCGCCGAGGTTCAGGCCAACGTCTTCCAGGTACTGACCCTGCAGGTCGGTGGAAGTGACAGANACAACATAGTCGTTGGAGATCGGCAGGCTGCGGATCGTGTACTGGCCAACCTGGTTGGTCGTAGCCGTACGTGTAAGTCCTGTGGTCGGGTCAGTAACCGTCACCATCGCGCCGGCGACGGCTTGACCATCATCATTCGTGACCTGTCCACGAATGGAAGAAGTTGTAACCTGCGCCATCGCGACGCCGGCCATGCTGAGCGCAATAGCAGATACGGCTGCCCCGCGCCCGAATGTGGTCCAATTTGTCATGACTATTCCCCTAGTCGGTGATGCGCCAGCAACCGCCCCTTGCGGGTCGCCGGTACTGCGGGTCGGATAACGACACCAGATGACAGATTAGTGACAAGATCTTGAAGGTTCAGCACTAAATTCCATTCCAGCAGGCAATCGATTTGTTGCGATGCAAAAAAGACACGGTTTGAGGGCATCCCTGCGCAGATATCGTGCGATCCGGNATAATGTGTGCTTTACGGCGGCAATATAAGTCTCAGGATGAGAAGGAATCGCGCCCCATGACCGCAGCAGGATTCGATTCGTCACGTCGCTGGCAGGCAACCACCTTTTTTGCATTGGCGGTGCTGCTTGTGGTGCGGGTCACGTTCACAGGTATTTCACCATTAAATCTCTATGCGGACGAAGCCCAGTACTGGCGCTGGGGNGAGACTCTTGAATGGGGCTATTATTCCAAGCCTCCGATGATCGCCTGGGTCATCCATGCGGTCACGTCTGTATTGGGCAATGCAGAATGGGCTGTGCGTCTGCCCGCGGCCTTCCTTCACACGGCTGGCGCAGTCTTCATCTACTTCCTTGCGCGCGACATGTACGGCCACCGCGTGGGCATGTTCGCCAGCCTTGGCTATGCACTCATGCCGGCGGTCATTCTCTCCTCTGTNGTCATCTCGACAGATGGCGTGCTGATGCCCTTCTGGTGCGCTGCTTTGTGGGCACTCTGGAGGCTGCGAAACGAGAATGGTGGCTGGATCAGCGCAGTTGGCCTTGGCGCTGCGGTCGGATTTGGCTTCCTGTCCAAATACGCCATGCTGTATTTCGCGATCGGCACCTTGCTCGTACTGCTACTTGATCAACAGAGTCGCCGCGCACTGATATCGTTTAAAGGCTTGGCCGCGCTCAGCATTGCAGCGGCCATCTTCGCGCCGCACCTCCTCTGGAATGCGGCAAACGATTTCAAGACCGTCAGCCATACGGTCGACAATGCAAATCTCGGTGGTGACCTTATAAATCCCGAAAATGCGCTCACCTTCCTGGTTGATCAACTCGGCGTATTCGGCCCGATCAGCTTCNTGGCACTATTTTTCGGNATATTCNTCATGCGCAGCGAAGATGACGGCATCATGGGTCGGGATCGCTGGTTGCTCTGTTTCATCCTGCCAGTCCTGCTCATCATTCTCGGGCAAGCCGTCCTGTCTCGCGCAAACGCGAATTGGGCAGCAACCGCCTATCCGGCCGCCTGCGTGCTGGTTGCCGCTTGGCTCGCTCGCGCAAGGCCGAACCGGAATCTTTGGTACATCATTGCCGCTGTCAGTTTCCTTGCTTTCCTGCTCGCGCCAGACGTGTCGCTCCTCACGCGCATGCTGATTGGTTCGGTTGTCGCGGTGTCCATTCTTGGCTTCGGACATTTCATGCGCCACTCGCCCTCAGGCCTGCTCTGGACCAGCCTCGCACTACATGGCGTTCTGATGGTGACCTTCATGACGATCGCGCTATTGCCAGCATCGACAACGACCGCGCTCGGCTTTGACAATGCGCTGAAACGCACACGCGGCTGGGACGCCGCAGCGGAGCAGGTATTTGCCCGCGCTGACGAATTCAACGCGACTTCCGTCCTCGTGGATGAACGCGAAGCATGGCACGGGCTAGACTATTACGCCCGTGACCGGACTACGCCGATGATCTCCTGGCGGCGCTATGCGGGGCCGAAGAGCTTTTCCGAAGCCCAGCCTCTGGAAGGCGACCTCGCCGAACGTGTTCTTGTCGCCTCACTTCACTCCGGCATGAGACCCAAGCTGCGCAGTGATTTCCGATCTTTCGAACATGTTGGTGCGGTNACAATACCACTCGGCACGCGCAGCAATGGCTGCCCCATCGTTCGGGAATTCCAACTCTATATCGGGACGGGATATGCGCGTCAGGAGCGCACGCAGGAATGGGAAGCCAAATTTGACGGACAGACCGAATTCAAGCCGCCCCCCTGCCCGCCTGTTCCGGGTCAGTGATCCGAAGCGCTATTGCCCCAAAGATCCTTAACCCGGCCATCACGGCCACATGACGCGCGATAATAGCGGTACTTGAGTGGGTTCTTCTTGTAATAATTCTGATGATAGCCTTCGGCTGGCCAGAAGGTGCTCGCCTGGAGCACCGGNGTNACNACAGGNTCTTTCAGAATTTCGGACTCNTCGATCTCGGCNATNTCGGCTTCCGCAATGGCGCGCTCATCCGCCGTGGCAACAAACACAGCTGTTCGATAGCTGTCGCCCTTGTCGCAGAACTGTCCGTAGGGATCCGTTGGGTCCACATGCCGGAAGAAGAAATCGACGAGCGTTTCATAGCTCACAACGTCCGGATCATAGGTGACTTTCACCGCCTCATAATGTCCGGTGTTTTCCTTTGAAACCTGTTCATAGGTCGGATTGGCAAGCTCACCACCCGTGTACCCGGAAACCGTATCAAACACGCCTTCAACCTTGTCGAAATCTGCCTCGACACACCAGAAGCACCCTCCCGCAAAAATCGCGGTCGACAAGCGTTTCGCGCTTGGCTCTGAAACAGGCTGATTCTCGGCGCCGGCATTGGAAAAGAAGGCAAGCGCCATTGCGGCCAGGCCGGCAGCAACGGTCAATGTGGGGGCGGACGGTAAACGCATATCTGAACCCGGTACTCTAAACTCTCGCGGCAAAACCACACGCCGCTTCCAGTCCCTCATATGGCTGTCCCCCGGTCGCCGTGAAGGCCGCAAAGGCAGTGTTGACAGAAATGTGTTTCAGCCGTGTTGCCGATTGGTGTCAGTCGTGTGCGCAGTTGTGTCATCACGACGGCCCCGTCAAAACGCGGACACGAACCAGGCTGGACCGGCCGCTGCCGTCAACCGCTGTGACCGTATAGAACCCTGCCTGCGATGGCCTCCAGATGGGCGCACCGGCATCGTCGGTCTCGGCCGGACTGCCATCGATGTACCAGCTGAGCTTTCCCTCACCTCGCCCCGCAAGGACGAAAGGCCGGGCCGAACTGCCATCCACACTGCCGGCCCATAATTCCGCATTGGCNGGCGGAAACAGAATTTCAGGCGGCGCCGCAGGCGAAAANTCATGCAACGCACCACGCGTTTCAATTTTGCTCTGAGTGGTCAATCGCGTGCGGGCCTCGCCCTCGTCCCGCAAATGGTGTGCAGTACGATCTGCGATTTCAAACAGAATGGGCAAAGCAGTGGTCCGTCCGGTCTTGCCGGGCCGTGGCGCTCCGTCCGCCCTGCCTACCCACACCACGATGGCATGCTCACCGGACACACCCGCGGCCCAGCTGTCACGGAACCCATAGGACGTACCTGTCTTGAAAGCGACTTGCGGCGCCCCTTCCGTCAAGCGCCCCGGCATACGCCCTTCAGGCATGGGACCATTTTGCAGGATACGGATGATNTCTGAAGCACTCTCCGCGCTGACCAGCCTACGCCCCGTTCGCTCAAAACTTGCCGTTTCCCCGTCGGCGCGCCAGACCAGCGGCTTGGCCACACCTTCGTCCCCAAGCGCCGAATAGAGCACGGCAAGCTCCCGCGCCGTCAGGCCAGCACCACCAAGCGCCAAGGCAAGCCCGGCTTCATGACTGGCACTGCCACTGATCCGGGGGCGCGCACCTGCCAGCGCGAGTTGCGCCGCAAAGCGCTCTGGCCCCACTCGGTCCAGCATCAGAACCGCAGGCACATTCAGGGAATGTTGAAGCGCGTCCGACACGCGAACGTCGCCGCGAAACAAGCGATCAAAATTCTCTGGCTGATAGGACGCAAACCGCTTTGGCAAATCGGCAATTCGCGTATCCGGCGCCGCCTGCCCATCATCAAACGCCATGGCGTAGACAAAAGGNTTCAGTGTCGATCCCGGAGATCGCGCCTGCGCTGTCAGGTCCAACCACCCCCCTGCCCTGTCACGTGACGCAGACCCAACCAGAGCCCGCACGCCCCGCGTGGGGATATGCACCACGATGGCGGAGACCTGTACATCCGTCCCTTCCGCTTCAGCCTTGCGCAGGGCGATCGCCTCAAGTTCAGACTGAAGCCCGGCATCCAGTGTGGACTGCACATCTTCGCGCGGGCCACTCGAAAGCGCCTTCTCCGTGCCGTGCCAGGCACGCATCGGAAAGTCCCTCCGGCGTGTGGGCACAGAGGACAGCATCACCTCCTCCACGTCCGCATCACTGAAAACGCCGTACCGATTGAGCTTGGTCGCAACCCAGTNGCGCGCTTTTCTGGCCTGCTCTGGGCGGCGGTCAGGTCGGCGTACTTCAGGGGATTGCGGCANTGCAATCAGTAATGCAATTTCATCATCAGACAGACGATCTGCTTCATGGCCGAAATAGCTCCAGCTAGCCGCGCGAACCCCTTCCAGATTTCCTCCATAGGGGGTCAGCGTCAGGTAGAGTTCAAGAATTTCATCCTTGGATAATCGGCGCTCGATCTGCCAGGCACGGGCAATCTCGATTATTTTGGAGCCTACATTGCGATCCCGCGGCTCCAGCATGCGAGCGGTCTGCATGGTGATCGTGGAGCCACCGGACACTACACGGCCCGCCCTCGCTGAATCGACCACAGCGCGCATGAGCCCGGCCCAGTCGGTTCCGCGATGACTGTAGAAGCGCTTGTCCTCCACACGGATCAGCGCCTCTATGAATTCAGGATCAATNTTGTCCAGGTCGCCGCGAAACCGCCAACGGCCATCATCAGTCGGGAAAGCCCGCAGCGGCTTTCCCTCGCGATCCGTGACAAGCGCCGAAATCTCTCCGGCGCGTTCTAATGGTGGCGGCAGAACATGGTCCGCAAGCACGACCGCCGCAAACAATGCGGCGATCGCGATGACGATCCGCCGTGGCGTCAGCATGGCTTACTGGCCGCCCCCCATTGTCCCCGGTTGGGCACTGATCGTCACCCGGCCCGGCCGCGACCGTGCGAACACTTCCGGACGGTACATGTCTTCGGCCACCACGCCCGGCATCGCGAATTCGCCCGGCGTGACGGCTCGCACCACATAGGCCAGCGTTACAGGTTGGGCGTAAGCGTCTACCGCCGCCACGAACCGGTCATCCTGAGCCTCCGCAGTCTGCGCGTTGGCGATCTCACCNAGGAATGCAAACGCCCCTGAGCTGCCATACTGGCGACGCCCGTCTGCGGGTCGCAACACCGACTCAATTTCAAAGCCAGCGGGAAGAAGGTCTGCCACGATCACCGGATTGAGGCGACGTTCCTGCGGCGACACAGTCAGACGCACGACCAGNTGGTCCCCCTGACTGATGCGGGCCAGGTTTACGCGGCCACCCGTCAGCGTGAAGAAGCTCTTGTCGACGTTCAGTTTCGACGTCGCGGCAGGCGGCGCAGTTTCTGGCGAGCCAGAAACCATTACAGTCCGGAACATCGGCGCCTTGCCTTCAAGAGTGAATGTCACGCCTTCCTCGGCCTGTGCTTCGGTCAGGGCATACTGGCGGTCATTGTTATTGCCACGGCCGAGTCCCTCGACTTTCAGGCGGAAGCCATCGCCACCCTTGTTCAGCGCGTCCACTGCAAGCAGCGCGAAGGCTTTCTCCTGCGTGGTCAGACCACTCGGGTCAGGCGCATCTTCACTCAACTTCGCGGCAAGACGTTCAACGACATCCAGCATGTTGGCTTCGGAGGCGAGTGCGAGGATCGCGGTCTCGTCACGCAGAGGCGTCTGATAATAGTCGCCCGTATTCTCGTAGCCGAGCGCCTCCTCCGCTGCCGCAAAGGCCGATGCCGCACGTGACCGATCACCCAGCATCGCCAGTCCCGCGCCAATATGTGCACGCGCCAGCGGGCTGTCGATTTCCGACAGCTCACGATCATGCAGATAGCGCAGGCGAGAGATGTCTGCCTTACCTGCCTTGGCCAGCACATAGAGCGCATAGGCGGCAGAGCGTTGCATCATCTTTTCAGATGTGTCGTTGGAATAGCGGCTCTCATACACATCCGTGTCGTAGCCGTACACGCGCCAGGAATCTCCGGTCGATATCGCACGAAGTGCCCCATAGGCGCGCTCCAGCGCTTCATCCGGCACTGCATATCCAGCCTGCTTTGCGCGATAGGCAAAATCGGTCACATATGCGCCAAGCCANGGCGACGCATAGCCNTCCCCTTCCCGCCACAGACCGAAGGCTCCATCCGATCCCTGACGGTTCAACAATGTGTTCACTGCGGTCTGNATACGCGTCTTCGGATCGTCACGGCGCTCAGGTGCGCCCATTGCAATCAACTGCTCGGAATAGAGCAAGGGCAAGGCCCGGCTCGTCGTCTGTTCCGTACAGCCATAAGGGTAGCGATCAAGCGAAGCGTANAGCGTCGCGGGNTCCATAGGCAACGTCGANTAGCCAACACTCACCGACGCTGATCCCGGCACCAATCCGTCAAGTAAATCGGCAGACACGGTGTAGGTNTCGCCNGGNTCCATGAGCGCGCGGCTGATGCGCGTGACCGGCAGATAGGGCGAACGCGTCTGGATCTGGTAGGAGCGCTCCGTCTCGAAATCATTTGGTCCACTGACNNCAAGACGTACCGTCGAAATCCCTTCCGACGTCGCATCGACGCGCACCGGCACATCGGCGCGCACACCGGTCGCCAGGGACCGCGTCAGCTTGCCGTCGGCNACATCAACCGGGCCGTCCGCAGTGATCTCTGCGGTAAACGCGCCAGGGCCNACTTCAACATTGTCGATACTGGCCGTNATCTGGGCCTCGTCGCCCGGTGCCAGGAAGCGTGGCATGATCAGATCGGACGGCGCTTTTTCGCGCACGATCATGCTGGCCTCTGCCGAACCAAGTCCAGAGCGTGACCACGCCACAGCCATGAGGCGAAGTTCACCGTTGAACTCTGGCAGTTCCAGACGGACTTTCGTCTTGCCGGACCGGCCTACATCCACGAGGCCGGAGAACAGAGCAACCGACTTCACGGGGACAACCGAAAGTCCTTCGCCGCCAAGNTGNTCACCGCCCGAGCGAACTTCAGCTGGCAACCCCATGTTCGGATCAAGCAGGCGACCATAGTCGTCATACATCTCAACACCGAGCGCCTTCTTGCCGTAATAGTAGCTGACAGGGTCCGGGCTCTTGAATTTNGTCAGGCTGAGGATGCCCTCATCCACAGCCGCCAGCGTCAGGAAGACCGGCTCACGCGGGCCACCATCAAACTCGACCTCGACAACCTGTTCGCCAACCGGGCGNGCAATTTCTGGCGCATTCAGCGTCAGTTCAAATGTACGCTCTCCCATATCAACGGGGATGTGGGTGACACCCACAGCACGGCGCGGCTTCGCCCGCAGGATCGGGTCGCGCTCGGTATAGACCGAGACCATGACATAGGCGCCTTCGCCCCATTCATCCGTAACCGGCAAGGTGACATTCGTTCCCTGCTCGCTGACGGAAAAATTCTGAACCGACAGAATACGGTCTGTCGCTACCACGACTTGGGCCTGACCTTCATAAGGCGGCACAATGGTGATGTCAGCGCTCTGGCCTGCCGACGGCGCCTTCTCAGGGCCGATGATTCGGACACGATCCGGCGCTTCCGCACCATCTTCCGAGACACCGCCGCCCCAACCCACATAGAAATCATCACTGGAGGCTGCAGACGCATTTGCATCAGTGCCCTCAACCACCAATTCGTGGCTTCCCCAGTCCAGACCCGAAACGCGGATCTCTGCGCTGCCGCCTTCTGGCGTCGTGACAATCCCCTCATTGACCTTGGTCACCGTACGGGACCGACGCCAGCGCCAGCGATCCCCATCGCGGTACCAGTCATAATGGTAGTCGATGGCAAGCAATTTCCAGTTNAGGCGCTGGGCAATCGCCTGGCCTTTCTCGTTCATGGCCACGACTTCATAAGCCGCGTCCTGGCCTTCCTCGACCGAATACTCAAACCCGGGCTTGAGACCGACATAGAGCCGTTCCGGACGATACGGAATACGCACGCTCTCCGTCACAGCCCGGCCGCCCGGNTCAAGNACGCTNACAACCGNATTGATCCGCAGTGGCACGCCCGCATTGCTGCCGGCATTTCCAGGTGCCAGCGTGACTGTCGTCACCCCTGCCCCATCCGTTGTGCGATCATCCATTTCCAGAATGCGTTCGCGGAAGTTCTCGTCATGACGACCGAACTTGAAACCCTTGAAAGCCGGGAATGGATTCGCCTGCGCTTCGATCCGTGCTTCGGACTTCACGGTAAGGCCCGCGCCGGGTGCGCCGTAGAGAAAGCGGGAAGCCACCTCNACTGCGCGCGTTCCACCCAGCAGNATCGGTGTCTCCTCGTCCGTATCCAGATCGACTGCGATACGCTGAGGCACNAAATCCTCTACCGAGAAACTTACCGAACCNGANGNGCCCGANACGCCATCCATTTCAACTGTTGCGCGCCACTGGCCGCGCGATGCGCCCTTCGCCAGNTCATACCCTTCAACAACGGCCGATCCCTCCGGATCATCAAAGCGGATCTTTTCTGCAACCAGCCCATTCGGACGATAGATCACCAGATTGCCGCTGCGGTCTTCAATCGCCTTGCCCGTATGATCACGCAGCAAGGCTGTCAGGCGAACCGTTTCGCCGGGACGATAGATGCCGCGTTCGGTATACATATAAGCGTCGATGTCACCGGATATACGACGTCCGCCCACGGCGTACTCTGACAAATCGACCGGAGCGCGTGTCAGATCCAGAACGGCCANCTCACCCTTGGCGCTATAGGCCAGGATCAGTTTCGGCTCCATATTGCCTTGCCCGTTGGTGATTGGCGCGTCNAAGGCGATGCGTCCAACCTCGTTTGTGCGTCCNTCGGCAAGAATATCATTGTTGCGGGCGACCAATTGCACGGTCGTATCNGGTACAGGTCGCCCATCCTGCAGGGATCGCAGTGTGATATCGAGCCCGTTGCCGCCCTCATACGCCGTGATGGCAAGGTCGGTCATCATGATCCAGCGACTCGACGAGGCAGGTGGCTGCTCAGCGCTGCTGAGATCGGCTGCGTCCTTCACNGTCACGTAGTAGGCGCCNGGCTCCAATGGGCCGACGACATCCTGCAACGGAAAAACCGAAATGACCGGTGCGTTTTGTTCGTTCGCAATCGGCATGCGTCCAGTGAACAGTGTTTCCTGAACATCGTCCGGATTGTCTTCGCCCCAAGTGTATCCATAGCTGCCTTGAGCATTCGTCCGCCCCTGAGAGATGGATTTGAAAGCCAGCGCGCGATCATTCACGCGGGCGACCGTGACTTCCACTTCGTCNACATTCACGGTTTCGATCGGCAGNCCATCCGCATCTTCGCGCGGCAGGATCACCCCTGCTCCCTTGAAGCCGACATAGGGTGGTCGATCGGCAAAATCGATCGGCACGGTCTCTTCGGATTTCAACGTCCGTCCATCTGCGGCAGGAAGCCCAGACAGCAGAGTGGCCGACCGTTCCGATCCAAATGTCAGGCCACCCACGCAAAGTTCGCGTCCCTCGACGCTCAGCGCCGGGCGGAAGGCTGGTCGAAACTCGACATAAGGCGAATAGTCCGCCTCCGGATCAAGCGGCGCTGAAAACACAAAACAGGCCAGAGGTTGTTCGGTCGACGTGTCGATACGGTAGCGGAAATAGGAGAAATCCTGCTCGGCTTCTGCCTGCGCGGCCTGACGACGACGTTCGCGCTGGCGAGCCGCAACATTGTCTGCCGGTGACCGGGTAACAATCGTCCCTTCCTCACTGGCGACGTCAGACGGTTTGTCAGCTTTGTCCCCTCCGCACGCCGCCAGCGCAGCGATCAAGACGGCAGCAACCAGTGTCCGACCAAATCCCCGCTTGCCCGATACGAAGTACGACATGGAACCCTCTCCTTTGAGCTTTCTTACAACTCTTACACCTCTTCGCCGCGGCGCGAACAGGGCGCGAATGGGTCAAATCAAAGAAAATTCTACAAATTCCGACCACAATCCCGCGACCAACACCGCATTTGGGGGTTGCCAGTCGGTGACGCGCGGGGAATTGGTTCCGTATGTGGATTTGGCGCGCAATCGGAAGTTTGGCCTTCGTGCTCGGCGCGATTGGACTGGCCATCCCGGTATGGCCAACCACTATCTTCTGGATCGTGGCCGCACTCGCTTTCGCCAAGTCCAACCCCATTTGGGCCGATTGGATCTATCGACAGCCCGGCGTCGGACCAACCATCAAGGCCTTCATTGAGACCGGAGCCATGGGGCGGGAAGCAAAGATTGCTGCCCTCATCGGCATGTCCATTGCCGCCGGCCTCATTGTTATCTTCGGCTATCGCAATCCCTGGATGCTGGGTTTCGGACTCGGCCTCATCGCAATCGGGGCCGTTTTCGTCATTACGCGAAAACCCTTGCGAGACTGAGGGCCTTAAACGGGACTTACAAACGCAAGAAATAAGTGATCATTTCCTTACTTGCCGCATTCTGGCCGCATTTAGTTAGCAAACGCTTACTTACTAACCCCAGCTATCCTAGTTCGACAGCAAGAAGGAGATGGCCCATGCCGGTCACGATTGTCGTTACAGCTTTCAAATCCGTAGCTTCCATTTTTGGCGGGCTGCTGCTCGCTGATTTTGTCTCAGGGATTATTCACTGGTTCGAAGATCGCTATGGGAACCCGAAATGGCCCGTCCTCGGACACACAATCCGCGCCAACCAGGAGCACCATTTCCGCCCGCGGGCATTTTTGAAGGGCTCATTCCTGTCGCGAAACCGGGAAGTGCTCGTGATAGGTGCCCTGTTCCTGATCGCATTCTGGGCAACGGATACGCTCAACCTGTTCACCGGCTCAGCCGTCCTGTTCGGGGCGTTCTCGAACGAGTTTCACCGCGCGGCGCATCGCAGTCCGAAAGAAAACGGAAAGCTGATCACAGCCCTTCAGAAAACGGGCCTGGCCCAGTCCTTCCAGCATCACGCCGCGCACCATCGCATGGGCAAGGATACGCATTATTGCGTCATCACCAATTACACCAATCCCNTGCTGGAGCGGATCGGCTTCTTCCCTGCGCTGGAGCGAATTGTGAAGCGCGTGACCGGACGCACTCCCCGCCTCGACGAAAGCGTAAATGTCCGCTTCCGCCAGGCCAATTGAGCAAGAGCCGCGCGCCTACCCCTCCCCGCCTTCCTCTAGGGCGGGGATTTTCATTGCGACGCCAGCCCGTAATCTGCGCAGCACACAAAAACAGGGAGAAAACACCATGGATCTGGGCTTGAAGGGGAAGACCATCTTCATTGCTGGCGCCAGCCGCGGCATCGGACTGGGCATCGCAGAAGCTTTGCTGGCCGAGGGGGCGAAAGTTGCCTTGGCAGCGCGNGGCGAGGAAAAACTTGAACAGGAACGCGCGCGCCTTGCCGNGGTGTATGGCGAAGACAATGTCTGGGCCCGCGCGGGAGACCTCAGAGACTCGCGCACTGTCGAGACGATGATCGACACGATCGAGAACGAACTCGGCGAGCTATGGGGCGCCGTCGCGAATGTCGGCCTCCACCCCTGCCCTCCGGGATTCGAGGTTGATGACTCAACCTGGGACGCAGGCATTTCCCAGAATCTGGATTCGGCATTCTTCCTCGCCCGCTCGGCCCTTCGACGGATGGATCCTCGCGGCGAAGGCTCAATCCTGATGATCTCTTCCATCGCCGGCCTCACCGGGCTCGGCACGCCGCTTACCTATGGCACGTCGAAAGCCGCGATGAATCACCTGACCAAGGAACTTGCCCGGGTGTCCGGTCGCAACAATGTGCGTATCAACGCCATTGCACCCGGCAACATCATCTTCCCGGATGGCGAATGGGAAGAGCGCATCAATGGCGACCGCGGCGACGCCTGGAAACGCTGGATCAAGCGCGAAGTGCCACTCCAGCGATTCGGCAGACCGGAAGAAATCGGATCCGCCGCTGCCTTCCTGCTCAGCCCCGTCGCCAGCTTCATCACNGGCGCGATCGTTCCTGTGGACGGTGGCCAGACCCGCTAGCGGGTCACGCCCCGATCAGGGTGGTCCGCTTCGCAGGGGATTCCATGTCCTCGCGCGGAGCGGCTTCCATCCCCATCTTGCCCATCAGGGCAGCGTCCTCATCCATTTCCGGATTGTCGGTGGTCAGCAAACGGTCCCCCACAAAGATGGAATTCGCTCCCGCCAACAGGCAGAGCGCCTGACCTTCATCGGTCATGCCCTCGCGGCCTGCGGACAGGCGAACCCAGCTCTTCGGGAACACAATGCGACAAACGGCGATTGCACGCGCCATCTCGATAACCGAAATCGCCGGGCTGTCGCCAAGAGGCGTTCCTTCGATGGGCACCAGCATGTTCACCGGCACGCTTTCGGGATGAGGTGACAGTTTTGACAATTCATGGATCAGGCCGATCCGGTCTTCACGGCTTTCGCCCATNCCCAGAATGCCGCCGCAACACAGCTTGAGGCCCGCTTCGCGCGCACGGCCCAGCGTTTCGAGACGGTCGTCATAGGTGCGCGTTGACACGACATTCCCGTAGTATTCGGGCGATGTATCGAGATTGTGATTGTAGTAATCCAGACCAGCTGATTTCAGCGTCTCGGCCTGACCATCATCCAGCATGCCCAGCGTGACGCAGGTCTCCAGCCCTTCGGCCTTCACAGCCTCGATCATGGCGGCGACTTTTGGCACATCGCGATCCTTCAGACTGCGCCATGCCGCGCCCATGCAGAACCGATCCGCACCATTCTCTTTCGCCCGGCGCGCAGCCGACACGACCTCGTCCAGTGGCATCAGTTTTGACGCTTCAAGCCCGGTGTCGAAATGGGCGGACTGGCTGCAATATCCGCAATTCTCAGCGCAGCCGCCTGTCTTGATGGATAGCAATTGGGACTTCTGAACTTTCCCATCCGGCCAGTTCGCCTGCTTCACGGACAGGGCCTGCGCCATCAGCGTATCAAGCGGTTGCGTATACAATGCGGCGATTTCATCCCGGGTCCAGTCATGGCGAGGGGAAAGGTCTGTCATGCGGGGGAATCCTTCAGAATCTACAATCGTTCGGCAGACTACGTATCGGTGTGCTACGGATCGATCAACTGCTGCATAAATTAACTTTGCGGCACCCGGCGGAATGCCGTAAATCGCGGCAAGTCTGAAAGTACGCTCATGGACACCCAGCCAGCTCCGAAAAAAGTTCTCGACGCCAATGCCCGCCGAGGTGCCATCATCGGCGGGGTTGCACTGTTGGTAATTCTGGTCCTGTTCCTGATCGGAAAGACCACAAACCTGACCGACCTTGAAGCGCTGCAGACCACGATGGAAAGCATCGCTGCCAGCCCGTGGGCGCTTCCGGCATTGATCGTGCTATTCGTTGTCGGCGCCTTTGTCGGCATTCCGCAATTTGCCCTGTTGGCGATCTCTATTGCCATGTTCGGGCCTTGGCTCGGCGCCTTCATGGGATGGATTGCAAACATGGTGGCAGGGGCCGCGACGTTTTATGCCGGACGGCTGGCGGGCGAGAAAACCTTCCGTCGCTATGCTGGCGAGACGGCCAACAAGCTGTCTGGCTTTGTTGGTCGCAATGCCTTGATGACCAGCGCAATCGTCCGGAACGTACCGGCTGGCCCTGCCTTGCTCGTGAACATGGCATTCGGGGTCAGCCATGCAAAGTTCCTGCACTACTGGGCCGGCATGGGCGTTGGTATCATTCCGAAGATCGCCCTGATCGCATTTGCAGGTCAGAGCCTGTTTGCTGCCTTCAAGGGCAATCCGCTCGTCGCCATCGCCGCTGCGGGCGCCGCCATTGCGGTCTATATCGCCATCGCCGCCTATGCGCGCGCCCGCATGCGCAAGGCGGGGCAATCTGTTGCCCTCATTCCGCAAAACGAGGTTGACAGCGCCGCGCCATAGGCCGATGAAGCTCCCTATGTGGAATAAATTGCCTCTTCAGCTACTGCTTACCGGCCCCTGGCCGGTGATGTCTGCCTAGGGTTCAGCCAGGGCAAGCACGCGGTCAGGGGGTACAATCAACCTCACACTCCATTCCCAGACCCGGTAGCTAGACAATGTCCACTTCATCCAATCCTCACATCCGTATCTTCGACACAACCTTGCGTGACGGCGAACAATCGCCTGGCGCCTCCATGACCCATAATGAAAAGCTCGAACTGGCCGAGTTGATGGAAACCATGGGCGTCGATGTCATCGAAGCCGGCTTCCCCGCCGCGTCCGAAGGCGACTTCGCCGCGGTCAGCGCCATTGCAGAGCAATCCAGGTCGGCCATCATTTGTGGCCTCGCCCGCTCGACGCCGAACGACATCGAGCGCTGCGCCGAAGCGGTGAAGAAGTCGGCCCGCCCACGCATNCATACCTTCATTTCGACCAGCCCGGTCCACATGAAGCACAAACTGAAAATGGGCCCGAACGCTGTTCTGGAAGCCGTTGGCCGCTCAGTTGCNCAGGCCCGCAATCACACCGACGACGTCGAATGGTCCGCCGAAGACGCGACACGTACNGAATTCGACTTCCTGTGCAAATGTATCGACACNGCNATCGCCAGCGGCGCAACCACGATCAACCTGCCAGATACGGTCGGCTATTCGCATCCAGATGAATATGGCGCCCTGTTCCGNCGGGTGATCGAGACGGTGCCAAATTCCGACAAGGTGATCTGGTCTGCGCATTGCCACAACGATTTGGGCCTGGCAGTCGCCAACTCCATCAATGCCGTCGCCAATGGCGCGCGCCAGGTGGAATGCGCCATCAATGGCCTGGGTGAGCGCGCGGGCAACGCCGCTCTGGAAGAAATCGTGATGGCNATGAAGGTGCGCAGCGACACGCTNCCNTTCGAGACAGACATCAAGCCGGCCTATCTTTCCCGCGCCTCNGCNATGGTCAGCCGCATCACCGGCTTCCCTGTGCAGTACAACAAGGCCATCGTGGGCAAAAATGCCTTCGCACACGAAAGCGGCATCCACCAGGATGGCATGCTGAAGAATGCCGAAACCTATGAAATCATGCGGCCAGAAGATGTTGGCGTNGCCAAGACATCCCTGGTCATGGGCAAACACTCCGGGCGTCACGCCTTCCGCGACAAGCTGGAAGCGCTTGGCTACAGCATGGAAGGTGAGGCCCTGAACGATGCGTTCAAGCGCTTCAAGGCGCTGGCCGACCGCAAGAAACACGTCTTCGATGATGACATCATCGCGCTGGTCGATGATCAATTGGCGACTGAAGGTGAGCGGATCGCATTCAAGCGCCTGCGTGTAGTTGCTGGCACGGATGGACCTCAGACTGCCGAAATCGATCTGGTTGTCGAAGGTGAAGACAAGTTCGCGATCGCGCGTGGAAACGGGCCGGTAGACGCCGTGTTCAACGCCATTCGCGAGATCGTCCCACATGAGGGCAAGCTGGAGCTGTACCAGGTCCACGCCGTCACCGGAGGCACGGATGCGCAAGCCACTGTGTCTGTCCGGCTCAACAGCGATGGCATCATGTCCACGGGACGCTCATCCGATCCGGATACGCTGGTCGCAAGTGCCAAGGCATATCTCCATGCTGTGAACAAGNTGGAGGCCCGCAAGGCCAAACGGTCGCAAGCCGCCTGATCCAGCAGCACTGCGCAATATAAAGATTACCCGAAATGGATCTCTGGATTTCCATGACGCTGGCGGCTGCGTTCTGCCAGAANCTCCGCTCTGCGTTTCAGAAACAGCTGAAAGACCGGCTCAGCACATGGGGATCGACAGCAACCCGCTTCGTTTATGCGGCGCCGCTAGCAATCGCCGTGCTGCTCGCCCTGACTTTGGGACGCGGTGCGCCCCTGCCCAACCTGTCGGGCCAGTTCTTTGCGTTCGCCCTTGTCGGCGCGGTCGCGCAAGTGCTGGCGACGGGATTGCTGATCCACCTGTTNTCACGCGCCAATTTTGCGGCGGCCACCGCCTTCACCAAGACTGAGCCGATTCAGGCGGCGCTGGTGGGAATTCTGCTNCTGGGNGACGCGCTCACGCTGCCTNCCTTGCTNGCAATCNTTACCAGCATCGNTGGCATCATCCTGATCTCGCTTCCCNAGGGCAAGCACGGGAAATGGCGCCCTGATGGTGCCTTATGGATCGGGCTGCTGTCAGGGGCGTGCTTTGCCGTATCTTCAGTGTCGCTTCGCGGNGCATCCCTGTCGCTTGGCGACGCCAATGTGGTGCTCAGCACATCCACCACGCTGGCCTTTGTAACGGTCGTCCAGTCAGCCCTGCTGCTTGTCTGGCTTCGCCTGAGAGAGCCCGGTCAGACCGCCCGACTCTTCGGGGCNTGGCGTCATGCCGGGTGGGTGGGGCTGATCGGCTTTCTGGGGTCGATGGCCTGGGTGGCCGCGTTCACGTTGAAAGATGCTGCGAGCGTGAAAGCTGTTGGTCAGGTCGAAATCCTGTTCACCCTTGTCGCCTCACGTCTCATGTTCCGGGAGCGCGTATCGTTGCTGGAAGTCGCAGGAATTCTCCTGCTTGCCTCGGGTGTCGTCGCAATCGTCNTGCTGAGCCGCTGACTACAGCGCAGCATCCAGCAACAGATAGGCCGCAAGACGCGCACTGGCATTNCGCCCGGTCTTCTGCGTCTGCTCCAGCGCGTGAAGGGCGTCTTCGGATTCCATGTCGAGGAAATCNCGCGCNAGATCCATCAATTCNCGGTCATTGCGCAGGCGCTGGGTGACCCGTTCCACCTGACGTCCCGCTTGGGAGATGATCGCGGATTTGCGCTCTTTCACACCGCGGCGCGCGGCCTCGGCAATTTTGCGCTTGGCTTTCGGGCGGATCGCTTCCGGCAGGATGATGCCGGATGTCTGCAGCCGGTCGATCAGTTCTTCGGCCACTTCTTCGCGCTNCCGCACCGGNCGGTCTTCGCGGCTCATGTCAGAGATAATATCCCGCCATCCCATTTCCGCGCCGGAAGCTGGCGGTGAGGACGGCTGGGCTGGCACCATTGGCGCTGGCTCAGNCTCGACTGNNGGTTCAGGCAATTCTGGCGCAGCCGGCAGGANATCTGTCGCCCGGCGTCGTGGGGTCTCGTCAGNCGTCGGCGCGTCGAGCGGCACGTCATCATGGCGACGACGCAACAGGTGTGGCGCAGGCTCTGGCTGGCGCTTCTCCAGCTCTCGGCCAAAGTCCCATGTNTCTTCCGGCACATCAGGTTCATCGCTCAGGCTTGCATCGGCCAGGGCATCTGCAGCGGCGTCGAACAATTCNTCTTCCATGCTCGGCCGGGCCGCGGGAGCGGGCTCTGGTGCGGCAGGCCGCTCTACGGGTTCATCGTCCGCCTGCTCCGGCGCGGGCTCAGGCACATGACCGTTGCGGACAATTGGATGATAACCATTGGCATGGCCGTTCCCATTGCGGACAGGCGCAGGCTCGAACGTGTCATCCTCTTCAAACTCATCATCGAAAGATTCGGCATCGAAGGGTTCAGGCTCGAACTCCGTGTCTGCCCCGAACTCGGGCTCGGCCTGAGGCGGCACGATGGCTGGCGGGCCCTGCTCCGGCTCAATCTCGCCCCGTGAAGCATCCTCTTCGACAGTCGCCTGGCGCAGCTTGTGTTCCATGCGGACCGTATCAGCCTTGGCGGCGTATTCGGCAGACCTGATCGCTGCAGCGGCCTCATCTCCCGCTTCGCGCAGACGCGCCAGAGCCCGCGCCGCGTTNTCNGCGGCTTCACGTGTGGAATTGTTGATTTCATGATTGGCGCGTCGGGCCCCGTCCAGCGCTGAAGAGACTGCATCCTTCAGGGCGTCACCCGTGGTCATCGCCGCCGCAGCGGCAATCTCCCCTGCCCGCACCGCNGCGTCNACCGTCCGGCGGGACTGGTCGAGCTTCTCCTCAACGCGNGANACCGCGAATGTCAGCGTTTCGGTACGCGTGGCGGCGTCNCGGGCAAGCGCATCAAGTTCAACCAGCTTTTCAGAGAGTGTCCGGCCAGCGAGTTGCATGCTCTCAAGGCGTTGTTCCAGCGCCCCGTCGGCGCGNGAAACTTCTTCGCTGGCATCGCGGGCGGCTTTCACCATCATCTGTGCCTGACGCGGGATTGCCTCGTTCAGCGATTGCATGTGTGTGCGCANATCCCGGGCGAGCCCTTCCAGGGCGTGCCGCTCCTGGCCCAGCCGCTCCGTAAGCTCGCGGGCNTTGTCCGCGCTNGCATAGGCGACCGATTCCAACCGCAACCGNTCGTCGCCAATTTCCCCGGCCATCGCCTTCATTGCAGACAGGGCATGCGCCATCGCCCGATCCACTTCAGCGGCGGCCTGCTTCATTTGCTCTGCAAAGGTAATGCCCTCAGTCCCTGCCTCGCGGGCCGGCGCCATCAGGCGGACGGCAGCCTCCATCACCAATGCATTGGAGGCCGCGGCGCGACGATTGGTTCGGCCCATNTATCCGGCCATGATCATCAGGAGAGCGGGCACGACCAGCGCCATGCCACCCCCTGCCANAACCAGNGGNGGCATGAGTTTCAGCTCGTCCACACCCCAGAGGCCCACGGCCATGGAGATTGCACCGACGATCCAGAAAACAGCTACGACAAATCCAGTGACAACCATCCAGCTGCCGCCATGACGGGCGAGCTCGAAGTACTCAGACGCCTCTTGCCTGACAAGCAAATCGCGGCCAGACGGGCGAGCGGCGGGCATATCGTCCATNACGGGAGTATACCGCGACATTTCGCCCGGCGCGAGACCACAATGTGTGCATTTATGGGCGGGGTTCGTAAACGCCTTAGCGCGCGAGCAGCGCGCTTACGGCCACATTCTGCCGGGAGGTATCCTGAGCTTCATCATGCTCAGGCGTGAATTCCAGACCAAGCCAAGCCAGAACGGCCGCCAAAACCAGATTACGCACAAACACAACGAACGCCAGCATCGTTCTTCCCCAGAGCCAAAACAGAAACGCGCCACGGAAGTGGGCGCAGATGAATAATAGTTCAAAAAGGGCTTTTCGACAATCGATAAATTCACGTCGCGCAGAGAATTCGGAATTTGTGATTTCGTTAACGATTGGTCAGCCCGTCNCTGCGACAGTGAACCTTCCGGAGCAAAATGCCATGACCCAGACTTTCGCCCTGCTCGACCGCGCGCACCTTGATGCCATGACAGGCGGTGACACCGCCCTCGCCAAGGAAGTCNTCGAGATATTCCGGGAACANGCNGAAATCTGGTCCCGCATGCTCGATCCTCAAGCCGAAACCACTCAATGGGCGGACGCAGCGCATACGCTCAAAGGGGCNAGCCTCGGGATTGGTGCAATCCGCCTGGCTGCCAAATGCGAAACGGCAGAAAAGGCCGGCCGGTCAGACACCCCGCCAAGCGTTACGGCAGCAGCTGTCATGCTGGGAGAAATCAAGGATGTGCTCGGTGATACGCTNGAAGAAGTCGCGCAGCTTCTCTACGATTATACGTCGCCGCCGCGCCGCGTGTCGTAGCTTCCGAATTCATAGGCGATGCAGCGCTCAATCAACTTTCGCCAGACCGGTTCGGCAATCGCCGGCGACAGGCCAGCGCCTTGGCAAGCCGCTTTCACCTTTGCAACAACATCCTCNATNCGNTCNGCGTCATAGACTTTCGAACGGTCTGGCTTGATACGCGCNGCCGCGTCCATGAAAGACTGGCGCTCGGCGAGGATCTCCACNAGCAGGCGATCAATCCGGTCAATTTCATAGCGCACATCGGCCATNGTCTCGGCCGTNTCGGACGTNTGACGGCGCTGATCGGATGTATAAGTGGTCATGCGGTGTCTGCCCCAATGAGAAGTGGCTTCGCGCATATATGACCCCACGCCCTGCCGCAACAAAGCAGCTGCGACGAAGCGCCCCCGGCTTTGATGCGCTCACGAAAAAGGGGCCACCGGGAAGGATGGCCCCCTGATCTGGCGATATCGCCTTGCTAGCGTGTGCTGCGCCACGATTCCAGGATACGCGCGGCCCATTCACGACCACCCCAACCAAAGGCAATGGCGAATGCACCGGCTCCGCCGATCACCATCCATTTGGCCACATCCAGAATGAACACGCCGCCGGTCGGATCGAGCCCCATGCGCGAAATGCCGAGAATGACCGACAGGACAATGATGATCCATTTCATCACACGAGCGGTGACGTCCGTTGCCCCTGCCCCGGTGGAATCCATNGCNGAGCTGACCAGACGGGCGATGAACACACCCGCAAAGATGATCAGAGCGCCAAAAATGATCTGCACGCCCATGTCGAGCACGACATTCATCGCATAGGTCAGCGATTCAATCCCGAGCACATTGAGCGCTGCCACAAGGCCAAGCAGAACAATCAGAAACATGCTGACACGCGCGATAACGGTGCTGGCGGTCAGGCCACTGTCAGCGCCTTTCAACAGGCCAAGTTCCGAGACGGCGGAATCGACACCGGTGCCCGGCAAGGTCTTCAGCACGAGATTGGANACAAACCGCCCGATCAGCACGAAGATTGCGAGAATNACNCCTGCTGCAAGCACATTCGGAATGATGCCGATAATGTCCGTCAGCAGCGCATTAGCTGGCGCGGAGATCGCCTCGATGGCGAGGACATCGAAGGCCATGATCGCACCGATGATGATCAACACCGCGAAGGCGACAGAGGCGACAATACCGGAAATGTTCACTCGTCCTGTCGCGAGGCCAAACCGTTCCGGCATACCGTCACCGAAAACCAGCACGGCCTTCAAGGTTTCACGCACAACGTTGGCGATGATCAGGAAAATACCGAAGATAAGCGCCGCGCCGATCACGTTCGGCAGGTAGGACAGGATGGGATCAATAACCCCATGCAAGGCGCTGGAAATCTGTGTTGCACCGGCGATGGCAAGCGCCTGCATCAGGCCGATCAGGATCGTCACCCAGAAGGCCGCCTGGGCCANGCTGGTGCCAAGCGATTTGCTGTCACTGGTCGCNGTGGATTCGTTTGCCTTTTTGGCAAGGCCNGTGCGGTCAATCGCGGCTGCAATCAACCAGCGGACGATGAATGCGCCGATGATGAAAGCAATCATCACCAGTGCAGCCTTCAGGAGCTGAGGCCCGTAGGTCTGCGCCTGGTCGACTGTNTTTCGCCAGAATTCTTCCATGTGATTAGTCCCCTTTTGTTTGTGTTGTGCCTGTTACGGCTCAAGCAAATACGCGTCGGGGAGCTTCTGGTTGCGTGCGTCCTTATCCGTTCGGGTCAAACAAGTGAGCCCCACACATGCCCATCGCCTCCATTCTGCGCGCTCATATNAGGGCAAGAANTACGTCCCATTTCGCCCCGAGAGCACGCCTCAGCGTAGCCTTTTTGATACGTAGCGGCAAATGAACGTGAAATAACAAGGCGTTGGGAGAGCGTTCAATCAAACCGCCTTATACCCCAACATGTGTTGCGACGCGTAACAAATGCAACACGTCGCAGGCGGTGGGGATATGCCTTCAGGCAGGTCTGCGATCAGGGGACTGACGCGAAGGGGCAGGTGCAGAAATGCATCTGCCCTCTTTTGTATTCGAAACACGNNTTCCGCCCGAACTCCCAATTTTCCGATTGCGACATGTTCCGCCCNACACTAACAGTTANAATNTAACNATTGNAGCATCCGCCATGTCTACTGATTTCGATCCGCTGGTCACTTTTGGACCAGACCATGCCGCAACCTATGATGACCGGTTCAAGGCGCTGCATGGCATCAAGGACATGATCCATCTGGCGCTGGAATCCACATTCGCAAACCTTCCAGAGACTGCACACCTTCTCATCGCCGGGGCGGGCACGGGCGCGGAAGTGCGCCACTTGGCCCCCCTCTTCCCGAACTGGCGCTTCACGCTCGTGGATCCGGCCTCTGCCATGCTGGAGATTGCAAAGCGCCATGCCGAAGCAGAGGGCTTCGCCGACCGATGCACGTTTCACGCGACCTATGTGTCGGAGGTCGATGCCGGTAACTTCGATGCTGCCACCAGCCTGCTGGTGTCGCATTTCGTGCAGCAGGCCGACGCGCGAACTGACTATTTCCGCTCCATCGCAGATCGGCTGAAACCGGGCGCCCCGATGCTCAATGCCGATCTCTGCGCGGATCAATCAGGCGCGGAGTTCGAGACCCTGATGAAATTCTGGCAGGGAATGATGGCCAAGGCCGGCATGACGCCAGAAGGCCAGGAACAGTACGCAAAGAGTTTCGGAACCATCTTTGCGTGCCACGGCCCATCAGACGTTGAAGCCATGATCGAGACGGCAGGATTCATCCCGCCCGTACAATGCGTACAGGCGGGACTGATCAAGGGTTGGCTGACCGCGAAGGCCTAGACTTCGAGAAGCATGCGCTCTGGATCTTCCAGGGCTTCCTTGACGCGGACGAGGAAGGTCACAGCCTCCTTACCGTCGACGATCCGGTGGTCATAGGACAGCGCCAGATACATCATCGGGCGGATTTTGACTTCGCCATTGATGGCCACAGGGCGCTGTTCGATCCGGTGCATGCCGAGCACGCCGGATTGTGGGGGGTTCAGGATTGGCGTGGACATGAGCGAGCCATAGATGCCGCCATTCGAAATGGTGAATGTGCCGCCCTGCATATCGCCAATGGTCAGCGAGCCGTCGCGGGCGCGCTTGCCAAGATCGGCGATATACTTCTCGATACCGGCGAGCGACAAATCGTCAGAGTCCCGAACTACAGGAACCACAAGGCCCTTGTCCGTACCAACGGCTACGCCGATATCGTAATAGTTCTTGTAGATGATGTCCGTGCCATCAATCTCGGCATTCACGGCCGGAACTTCCTTCAGCGCGTTGACACACGCCTTCACGAAGAAGCTCATGAAGCCCAGCTTGATGCCGTGCTTGGCCACGAAGGCTTCCTGGTGCTTCTTCCGCAAATCCATGATGGCGCCCATGTCGACATCATTGAACGTCGTCAGCATGGCGGCAGTGTCCTGCGCCTCTTTCAGACGGCGTGCGATGGTCTGGCGCAGACGCGTCATGCGAACACGCTCTTCACGCGGACCAATATCCCGAGGAGCCTTCGCTTCGGCAGGTGCCGCAGCCGCCTTCGGCGCGCTGTTTACATAGTTCATGGCATCGGCCTTGGTTGCACGACCGTCGCGGCCAGTGCCTGGAATATCAGCCGGGTTCACACCAGCTTCAGCGGAAATACGGCGTACGGACGGCGCGACAGGACGTTCGCCCGTTGCGGCTGGCGCAGAGGTCGACGCGGCGGGTGCAGATGCGGCTGGCGCAGCAGCCGGTGCAGAGCCGCCAGCGCTGATGCGGGCAATGACGGAGCCCGGCGTGACAGAGTCGCCTTCGCCCACCAGCAGTTCGGCCAGAACACCATCAGCTGGTGCTGGCACTTCGAGTGCAACCTTGTCGGTTTCGATCTCAGCGATGGTCTCGTCTTTCTTCACAGCATCGCCAGGGGCCTTCAGGAAGGTCGACAGCGTACCTTCGGCAACGCTTTCGCCCATTGTCGGCACTTCAACATCGACCAGTTCGCCCTTGTCGTCCTTGCCCGGAACGCCGCCGGGCTCTTTCGGACCGCCATGCTCCGGCAAGGCTTCAGCGGCAGTGCTGGCAGCTGCGCCATTCCCACCGGAGAGCTTGCCGAGAAGCGCGCCGATCTCGACCGTGTCACCTTCCTTGGCGACGATTTCGGACAAGACGCCATCTTCGGTGGCGGACACTTCAACAGACACTTTGTCTGTTTCGAGTTCGACGAGCACTTCATCTTTCTTCACCGCGTCGCCAGCGGCCTTCAGCCATTGGCCGACGGTGGCTTCGGTGATGCTCTCGCCGAGGGTAGGCACTGTGATATCGGTCATGAAATCAGTCCGTTCGTAGTCATCAAATTCAGCTGGCGACGATATTGTCGTCGACGGGGTCTTTTCCAAGTGCGGTCGAAATCAGCGCGTCCTGCTCGGCCTTGTGCTTGGACAAAAGACCGGTTGCCGTAGCCGCCGATGGCGGACGACCCGCATAGGATGGCCGTGTGTGCTGCATGCCTGCCTGATTGGCGCACCATTCCAGCTCGTCGCGGATGAAGGTCCAGCCACCCATATTGCGCGGCTCTTCCTGGCACCAGACAATCTCGGCCTGCGGGAAGCGTTTCAGCTCTTGGATCAGCGACTTGCGCGGAACCGGATAGAACTGCTCCACCCGCAGCAGGTAGACATCATCCTCACCGCTCTCTTCGCGCGCTTCGAACAGGTCGTAATAGACCTTGCCCGAACACAGAACGACGCGGCGGACCTTGTTGTCCTTCACAAGCTTCACCTTGCCTTCGCGGCCCGGCGTTTCGGCGTCATCCCAAAGAATGCGGTGGAATGAGGATTTTGTGCTCATGTCATCCAGGCTGGACGTGGCCAGCTTGTGACGCAGAAGAGATTTCGGCGTCATGATGATCAGCGGCTTGCGGAAATCACGATGGATCTGGCGACGCAGGGCGTGGAAATAGTTCGCCGGGGTCGTCAGGTTACAGACTTGCCAATTGTCCTCAGCGCACATCTGCAGGAAGCGTTCGAGGCGCGCGGAGGAGTGCTCCGGCCCCTGACCTTCATAGCCATGCGGCAGCAGAACGACGAGACCGGACATACGCAGCCATTTACGCTCTGCAGAGGAAATGAACTGGTCGAAGAAGACCTGCGCACCATTGGAGAAGTCACCGAACTGGGCTTCCCACATGGTCAGCGTGTTCGGGTCTGCCAGAGAATATCCGTACTCGTACCCAAGCACAGCCTCTTCCGACAGAAGCGAATCGATCACCTCGTAATTGGCCTGCGTGTCGCTGATATTGTTCAGCGGCGTATAGCGGTCGCCATTGGTCTGGTCGATAATGTGGCTGTGGCGCTGAGAGAATGTCCCGCGACCGCAATCCTGACCGGAGAGGCGAACCGGGAAACCTTCGTCAAGCAGGGTTGCGAACGCCAGGTGCTCTGCCGTCGCCCAATCGAGGCCCTTCCCTTTCGAGATGGCACTGGCCCGCGCATCAATGACCCGCGCCAGCGTCCTGTGAATGTCGACGCCTTCCGGAATGGTCGTGATGGTCTGGCCAATCGTCTGCATGCGTTTCTTGGAAACGCCGGTCTTGCCGCGACGCTCGTCATCGTCCGGCAGGCCAAGGCCCTTCCATTCGCCATCCAGCCAGTCGGCTTTCTTGGCTTCGAACGTTTTGCCCGCTTCAAACTCGCGGTCGAGATAGGCTTCGAAATCAGCGACCTGCTGCTCTATCTGTTCCGCCGTCAGAACACCTTCCTTCACAAGGCGCTCGGCGTAGATTTCGCGCGTCGAGGCATGGCCCTTGATCTTGGTGTACATGACCGGCTGGGTGAACATGGGCTCGTCGCCCTCATTGTGCCCGAAGCGACGGTAGCAGAACATGTCGATGACGACGTCCTTGCCGAATTTCTGGCGATACTCAGTGGCCACTTTGGCAGCATAGGTGACCGCTTCCGGGTCATCACCATTCACATGGAAGATCGGCGTCTGCACCATCAGCGCAACATCGGTCGGATATGGTGAGGACCGCGAATAGATCGGGCTGGTTGTGAAGCCGATCTGGTTGTTCACGATGAAGTGGATCGTACCGCCTGTGCGATAGCCTTGCAGACCGGACAGCGCGAAACACTCAGACACCACGCCCTGCCCCGCAAACGCCGCATCCCCATGCAGCAACAACGGCAGAACAGTCGACCGGTCCAGCGTGCCGCTTTCCCGGTGCAGCATTTCCTGCTTGGAGCGCGACTTGCCGAGCACCACCGGATCCACCGCTTCAAGGTGGGACGGGTTGGCGTTCATCGACAGGTGAACTTCATTGCCGTCAAATTCGCGGTCAGACGAGGCGCCGAGATGGTACTTCACGTCGCCGGAGCCGAACTCGCCGGCACCTTGCGTGTTACCGCCCTGGAATTCGTGGAAGATCTGCTCGTAGGGCTTGCCCATCACGGCTGCGAGCATGTTCAGGCGGCCACGGTGCGGCATGCCAACAACAATCTCGCGCACGCCCAGCGCACCACCGCGCTTGATGATCTGTTCCAGCGCCGGAACCGCTGCCTCACCACCGTCCAGACCGAAACGTTTCGTGCCCGGATAGCGTTTGTGCAGGAAGCGTTCGAACGTTTCCGCCTCGATCAGCTTGGCGAGGATCGCCTTCTTGCCTTGCTCGGTGAAGGCGACGCCCTTGTCCGGCCCTTCGATACGCTCCTGCAGCCAGGCTTTCTCTTCCGGATCGGAAATGTGCATGAACTCGATGCCGATGGTCGAGCAATAGGTCCGCTTCAGAATGTCGAGCATCTCGCTGACGGACGCATGGTCTAGCCCGAGATAGCCGTCGATGAAGATCTTGCGATCCATATCAGCCGGGCCAAAGCCATAGCTGGCCGGGTCCAGTTCCGGCTGTTTTTCCGGAATATCCAGCGACAGCGGATCAAGCTGCGCCGCCAAATGACCCCTCATCCGATAGGCGCGGATCATCATGATGGCGCGGATCGAATCCTTGACGTTCTGCGCGATTTCCTCGGCAGAGGCGGCCGGTTTGGCGGATTTCAGCTTTTTCTCGAGCTTCGGCTCGACCAGCGCCCAGTTGCCGTCAAAGGCAGCAACCTGTTCGTCACTGACCGGACGGGGCCAGTCGCCGCGCTTCCAGCTCGCACCATCCGCATTCTTCGCGGCGTCTGCCGAATCATCGTTGAGCTCCGCAAAGAAGGCGCGCCAGCTCTCGGGAACTGACGCGGGGTTCTTTGCATAGGCTGCCTGCATCTGTTCCAGCCACATGGCTGAACCACCATACAGGAATGCTGTTTCCAGCATTGCGCTGTTACCTGCGCTGCGTGAGCCGTCTACCGGGCTGCCGTCATCTGCCATTTTTCAATCCGTCCTTTGGGACCTGTCCCCTGACATTAAGGAACAAAATACTTGCCCGGTTCCTACCGGGACTGAGGTTCTCTAGGACGGCCTGTGCGGGGACAGATGCTGGCCTCGCCAGACTGGCCCGGACGGGCCGTCCTGGCTGTATGTGTGCTTTCGGGCTAGCCCTTCAACACTTCGACCATGGTCGTCCCGAGACGCGCTGGTGACGGGGAGACACGAATACCTGCCTCTTCCATCGCCGCGATCTTGCTCTCGGCATCGCCCTGACCGCCTGACACGATAGCACCGGCATGGCCCATTGTGCGCCCTTTCGGTGCAGTCCGACCCGCAATAAAGCCAACCATCGGTTTTTTCCGGCCTTTCTTGGCCTCATCGATCAGGAATTGCGCAGCTTCTTCTTCGGCTGTGCCACCAATCTCGCCGATCATGATGATCGACTGGGTCTCGTCGTCGGACAGGAACATGTCCAGCACGTCGATGAATTCGGTGCCCTTGACCGGGTCGCCGCCGATACCAACCGCGGAGGTCTGGCCAAGGCCCGCCTGAGAGGTNTGGTACACGGCTTCATAGGTCAGCGTTCCGGAGCGNGAAACAACGCCGACTGAGCCCTTCTGGAAGATCTTGCCCGGCATGATGCCGATCTTGCACTGTTCCGGCGTCAGCAGGCCGGGGCAGTTCGGCCCGATCAGGCGGGAGCTGGACTTGTCCAGTTTTGCCTTCACGCGAACCATATCGAGAACNGGCACGCCTTCGGTGATGCAGACGATCAGCGGAATTTCCGCNTCGATGGCNTCTTCAATGGCCGCAGCAGCGCCNGCTGGCGGCACNTAGATNACNGAGGCNGTTGCGNCTGTGGCTTCCTTGGCTTCNCCCGCATTCGCGAANATCGGCAGCTCNGCGCCATTGTCGGCAGCCCATTTCTGGCCAGCCTTCTTCGGGTGGGTACCGGCCACCATCTGGGTGCCGAAATATTCCAGCGCCTGNTTGGTGTGGAAAGAGCCCGTATTGCCGGTCAGGCCCTGGACGATGACTTTGGTATTCTTGTCGATGAGAATGGACATGTTTCCTTAGGCCTCTTTAACAGCGGCAACAATTTTCTGGGCGGCGTCGTCGAGGTCATCGGCAGGGATGACGTTCAGGCCGGAATTCTTGATGATTTCCTTGCCCATCTCGACGTTCGTACCTTCAAGGCGAACAACCAGCGGCACAGCGAGGTTGGTTTCCTTCACCGCGGCGATCACGCCCTCGGCGATGACGTCACATTTCATGATGCCGCCGAAGATGTTCACGAGGATGCCCTTCACGTTCGGGTCCTTCATGATGATCTTGAAAGCCGCAGCAACTTTCTCGGCATTGGCGCCGCCGCCGACGTCACAGAAGTTTGCAGGCTCTTCACCGTACAGCTTGATGATGTCCATCGTCGCCATGGCGAGGCCAGCGCCGTTGACCATGCAACCGATCGTGCCGTCGAGCGCGATGTATGCGAGATCCCACTCGGAAGCTTCGATCTCTTTCTCGTCTTCCTCGGTCGTGTCGCGCAGNTCNACNATGTCCGGGTGGCGGAACAGTGCGTTGCCGTCAAAGCTGACCTTGGCGTCGAGAACGCGAAGGTGGCCATTTTCCATCACGATCAGCGGATTGATCTCCAGCATGGCCATGTCCTTCTCGGTGAAGGCCTTGTAGAGGATCGGGAACAGTTTCATGCCGTCTTCGCGGGCTGCGCCGTCCAGCTTCAGCGCGTCGCACAGCTGCGCCGCATCCGCATCGGTCACGCCCGTGGTCGGGTCGATCGGAAGCGTCAGGATTTTCTCTGGCGTTTCGTGNGCAACTTCCTCNATGTCCATGCCGCCTTCAGTAGAGGCAACAAAGGCCGGACGGCCCGTGGCGCGNTCAACGAGAAGGGACAGGTAGAGTTCGCGGTCAATGTCGGCGCCGTCTTCGATGTAGAGGCGGTTGACCTGCTTGCCTTCAGCGCTGGTCTGCGCGGTGACAAGGTGATGGCCGAGCATCGCCTTGGCGTGCTCCAGAACTTCCTCTTTCGAGAAGGCGAGGCGAACACCGCCCTTTTCGCCAGCAGCGTCTTCGATGAACTTGCCCTTGCCGCGACCACCTGCGTGGATTTGGGACTTCACAACCCAGAGCGGCCCCGGCAGCGTATCAACCGCCTTCTGCACGTCATCAAGAGAAAGAACGGGNACGCCTTCTGCCACTGGAGCGCCGAAAGATTTCAGCACGGCCTTGGCCTGGTATTCGTGTATGTTCATGGAAACTTGCCTTGTCTGCCCTGGCTTGCGGTAAGGGGCNAGCCTCTGCCAGCCCGTTTAATTCGTCCGGGCTATATAACAGGCTTGGCAGGCCCGTAAACCAGCTGAGTACTCAAGTCTGGACTCAGGCTTCTGGCTCGCGCTCCGCATTCCGGGGGTCGAGCTCCACGCTGGCCAGAGGTGTCGGCAGGATGGGGCTCCAGTCTTCCTGTTCGTGCTCCTCCGGCGCGGCCCGTGCGGAAACGCGCCAGACCATGACAAACGCCAGCAGGATCAGCAGCAGTCCGGACCATCCAAAGAGGCCCGTCGCGCCTGCAGTTCGCATGGCAACACCAGACAAAAGCGGCCCCATGATGGATCCGCCGGCCCAGATGAACAGNAGGCTGGACATGACNTGCGGGATCTTGTGCTTCGGGGTTCGGTCGATCGCATGCGCGACGCACAAGCCGTAGAAGGTCATGGCGCCGCCGCCCCAAACGACCAGNACCATCATCACGCCGGGCTCTCCNAANCTGCGGCCGAATATCGCGATCACCATTGCAGCAAGGCCCGAAATTCCACACAGGAGCGCGATTACAAGACGCCGTTCGATTCGGTCCGACAGCCGCCCAGCGGGCCATTGCACGANCAAGCCGCCGAACCAGACCGCTGCCAGGGCGATCGCGGCTGCCGCCGTCCCTCCCCCACCAATNGCNAAGCCNTCGAAATAGATCGGCAACAGGGCCAGCGTTCCCGTGTTCACCACGCCGGCNAGCGCCACACCNATNACNGCAGCGGGCGCAAGGCGATAGAGCCGCCCNAGCGGCATGGCCGTGCGGTCTCGCGTTTCGGGCTGCACCTGGCGCGTCAGGCATACGGGGACCAACGCCAGCGTCAGGAACAGCGCGGCCCAGCTATAGGCGCGGCTGTCCAGGGGCGAGAGCCCGGCCACGAAGAACGGGCCGATCATGAGAGAGAGCTTTGCGCCCGTATGGTAGATGCCCATCACATTTCCGCGCGACTTTTCCGGCACGGTCTGGCCCAGCCAGCTTTCGACGCTGGTAAACATGTANGCAAACCCGACGCCCTGTACGATGCGTACGATGGCCCAGAANCCCGGTTCGTACCAAAGCGACAGCGCGATCGACCCCGCAGACGTCACCGCGGCGGCCGCCGCAAACAGGCGGATGTTTCCGAATGAGGCGAGCGCCGCCGGAGAGGTCCACGCCCCCAGCATGAAGCCCGCCGCGTAAAGCCCGGCAATGGCACCGATNTATTGCGGCGCCGTGCCGAGCGCCTCCAGCCCGAGCGGGGTGAGCATGCTCATGAGCCCGCCAGCAATCTGCAGGATCATCACCGCAAGGATGAGCGTAAAGACACTGCGGGTTTCGGACATGTTACAAGGCGGCCTTTCTGATGCCGCGTGGCATAGCTACCGGAATTTGGCCTTTGTTTGGCGAACCGTCTCGCCGGCCGCATTTTTTATCTCCAGCGCGACTTCGCCCTGAGCCCAGTCGATGCCGATGGCACCGTAATTCTCTGGCGGGAACCCTTCACCAATCTGCGTCGGGTCCATCTCGTCACTCGTTTCCGCAAACGACACGTTCATCGAGGACGCGGTCAGCTCATATGCCGGATAAGGCAGTGCCGTTTCGCTGCGATANAGGAAAGATGTGTGGCGGTCGCCGGACACAAACACGACGCCATTGGCCNCTGTCTCNCCNATCAGATCGTANAGGCGCTGCTGCTCANNCGGCANGCGNGACCAGGCNTCCCAGCCATGNGCCTCGGTNGGCAGCACCTGNATNGANGANACGATCAGGCGCANATCNGCNGGCTTCTGAAGCTGGTTTTCCAGCCAGGTCCACTGGTCATTGCCCAGCATGTCCTGTTTGGGNTCAGTGGATGGCAGNTAACGCTCCTTGCCTTTGGCGCCATAGGCATCTGTTGGCGTCAACGCCGAGCGAAAGAAACGCGTATCCAGCATGATGATTTGCGTGCGCTGACCCTCCTGCCCGAAACTGCGCGCGTAATAGGTGCCCGGCCATGCGCCGACATCCTTGTTCTCAAGTCCCCAGAAGCGTTCATGAATGCGCTCTGCGAGACGGCGGAACGGGAACTCCCGCCCGGCATCGTTTGCGCCATAATCATGATCGTCCCATGCCACCATCATCGGGTGGGAGGCGCGTACCGCCTGGAAATCTTCCCGCGCGGCCAGTTCGGCAAAGCTCTCGCGCAGCTCGTCCAGATCGGCCTGATTGTTGGCATAGGCCATGCCATCCTTGTCGCCATACACATTGTCGCCGATCATCAGGAACAGGTCGGCTTCTTCCGAGGCGATCTGTTCAAGCGTGGCGGTCGGCCCGGCCTCTTCCTCATCATGGCAGGAGCCAACAAGAATTCGCGACAAGGCCGTGTCCTGTGCTGGAAGGGGCATTCCTTGCGGCGCGCGTGGATAGAACTCATCCGGCAGGGTTCGGTAATAAGCCTCCAGTGCATCTTCCGCACTGTCCGGCGCGCGCGTAATGCCGGGTATCGTGATCGGCCCCGGTGCCTGACATGCGGCGAGACCTGCAACAAGTACAGCACTGACAATACGTTTCATGAAAACCCCTCCAAGGCACCTCTACCTGTTTCTTGTGTAGCGGGCTTTGGAGGGGGCTGTAAGGGGTTATCCGGCTCAGGCAGCGAAGAATATGGACCACATCATCCGGCCAGGCAGGAAGGTGAACATGCCGGCCACCAACATGCCGCCGGTAAACATGCCCGTCATATGCTTGCGGTGGCGGGCGATGTCTTTCCGGCGCGCCGCCGCGATGCCCATCGGCAGGCCGATCAATGCCCAGGCTGACAGACCGTGGATCCAGCTGAACTGGTTCCCGTTCAGGCCTGTCAGGAAGAAAGACGTGATCGCCGTGACCGCCATGGCCACCACCCATGTGTAACCGAGGCGCTTGTGCAGCCGCCTGCCCTTCACGCCCATCATCAGGGCCGTCCCGATGCCAAAGGCTGCGAGCGCCCCGCCAACATGAAGCTTAAGCACAAGAGAAGCCTCGACCAGCCGCGTCGCATCGAAGCGGAAACGGATCGGTGGATTGTCCGCACCGTTCAGGATCATCCAGCTGACAAGCGCATAGATCCCGAGCGCGACCAATATGATCGTGCGGTTGCTGATCCGCCCCGGCGAAAGACGGATCAGTTTGGAAGGCAGGGCAATGGAAGGGCTTTTCATGGCGTGTCGTTCCTCTCGTCCGGCCTAGCGCAGCGTGATGGTCTGGGTCGCGCCATCCGCCGTCACGTCGAAGGCAGCGCTATCAAAGCTGGGCGGTCCGAAGCTGACCGGCGCGTCATTGGAAAAGCCATAGGGCTCGACCGGAATGCCATACTCGCCGAGCGCCAGTTCGCCATCGCCATCCACATCGTGGAACAGTTTCACGCCATAGCGGCCCGGCTCCAGATCACCGAACACAATCGTCAGGGCGGCATCTTCAACGGCCTGCTTCGCGCCCTGGTACGCCTCATGGCCGGCCCAGCCGTCTTCCGTGAACAGGGCGACAAACATCGTGCCCGTCGGGGCCGTGACGCCTTCGACCTTCACGGTCAGCTCGGCAGCCGAGGCGCTCGCCGGAAGCAGGGCAGCAACAGAAAGCAATGCGACAAGGGTGTGGTTGAGTTTCATTTCATCTCTCCTTAGGGTCTGGGGCGTCTCGCCCCGTTGCGGGTGATGAAAACAGGATGGAAAGCCCGGCCGGGGCACGCCACGCAGATTACGCGGACGGACTGGAATCCTTCGCCAAATAACGGCACATCCTTTCACGAAGCGCGAAATGCACGGGGTCATACGGGATGGCATCAGCCCTCAAGGACATCACACGGACACTTGGCATCGTCACCCTGCTCGCCGCCGGGTTCACATGGTTCGGTGTCTATGGCACCGGCGGCCCGGTATGGCTGAGATTTGCCATGTGGTTCGTCACCATGATGGTTGGCGCGATCTCGTCTTTCTGGATTGTGCCGTTCGTGTTCCACAGGCACCTGAAAACCGCCCATCCAGCCATCCGCATCCTGGCCGCGTCCATTCTGCTGGCCGTTCCGGTGACCCTGACGCTTGAAGTGTTTCTCTTGCTGATCGGCGCTAACGCGGCCCTGCCCTACCTGCCGATTCAGTTTGCCTATGTCTGGGCGGTCTGCCTCGTCATGACGATCGGTGGCTTTCTCATGGATCGCGCCCGTCGTCTGGCAGAGCTGGAAGACGCTGAGCCGGAAGACCGCGTTGCCGGCTTTCTCCAGCGCCTGCCGGTGAAATATCGCGGCGCTGATCTCTGGGCGATCTCTTCAGAAGATCACTATCTTCGCGTCCATACGGACCGGGGCGAAGAGATGATCCTGATGCGCCTGGCCGACGCGATCCGCGAACTCGGCGAAGACAATGGGCTACAGACGCACCGCTCCTGGTGGGTGTCGCATCAGGGCGTCAGCGATGCGCGCCGCGCCAATGGCAAGCTGGTCCTTGTCCTGAAATCGGGCCGCGAAGTTCCCGTGTCGCGCACCTATCAGCCAGACGTCCGCGCCGCCGGGCTCGCTTAGCTCTGGCTGCGGTAGCCTAAAGCGGCGCGGTACCACGTCTTTTGTTACAGCTCGCATGCGCAAGCTGGAGATTGTCGATCTCGTCCGACCCATGATGTGCGCGTGGAATGACGTGATCGAACGTCGGTCGCCACTTCTTCCACAACGTCGAATGATCCAGTTCTGCCCGGCTGCGCGGCATGGGCTTGCCGCACAAGGCGCATAGTCCATTCTGCCTCTCCCACAAGCGCCGGAATTGCGGCGTATCCGGTGGGGAGAAGGACTGGCTCACAGCCCTGCTGGAACGTCCCAGCCGCGGCGCGCGCAGGCGGCAAGCACCGTATTGCGCAGCAGGCAGGCAATCGTCATCGGCCCGACACCGCCCGGCACTGGCGTAATGTATCCCGCAACTTCCGCACTGCCGGCATAATCGGCATCGCCGACCAGTTTGGTCTTGCCTTCGCCCTTCTCTGGGGCATCGACGCGGTTGATACCCACATCGATAATGGTGGCGCCGGGCTTGACCCAATCGGCCTTCACCATTTCCGGACGGCCCACAGCGGGCACCAGAATGTCCGCCTCACGGCACATCGCCGGCAGATCCTTCGTGCGGCTGTGCGCGATGGTGACCGTGCAATTCTCTGCCAGGAACAATAGCGCCGCAGGCTTGCCTACCAGGATCGAGCGACCAATCACGACAACATGCTTGCCGGACAGATCCTCACCCAGCGCGCGCTTGGCCAGGATCACACACCCCGTCGGCGTACACGGGCGCAGGCCCGGCTTGCCCAGAACGAGCCGCCCGGCTGACACTTCTGTCAGGCCATCCACATCCTTGTCCGGCGCAATCTTTTCAATCGCGGCATCGGCGTCGAGCCCCTTCGGCAAGGGCAACTGCAGCAGGATACCATCGACGGTGTCATCTGCATTCAGCTCAGCGATCAGGTTTTCGACATCAGACTGGCTGGCCGTGTCCGGCAGGCGGTGATGCACCGACACCATGCCCGCCTCTTCCGTCTGGCGAATCTTGTTGCGCACATAGACTTGGCTGGCCGGGTCCTCGCCCACCAGCACAACTGCCAGCGAAGGCTGGCCCGGCAACTGGCTCACTGCCTGTGCCACACTCGCGCGGACATCCGCCGCAACCGCTTTACCGTCAATTTTCTGCGCGCTCATTGCCCTGATCCCCGGCCAGTTTCGCCGCCAGTTCCGGCGGCCCATCAATGTCGAGGCCTTTTAGCCGGTTCTTCGCGCCCGTCACCACCCTGACCGCAGACTTTGGCAGGCCAAGCCATTTCGCGACCAGTTTCTCAACCGCCGCATTGGCCTTGCCGCCTTCCGGCACGGCGCGCACACGCACTTTCAGATAGGACCGCCCCGCAGCGTCCGTCTCCCAATTCTCCACCCGGTCCGCCGATGCATTCGGCTGCACGCGAACCGTCAGGCGATGCATCAAGTCAGAACGGCACCACGCCATAGCCATAGCGGGCGATGACGCGTTCGAGGAAGAAGATGATGAGCAACACGACCATTGGCGTCAGGTCCAGTCCGCCCATCGGCGGCAAGATGTTGCGGATCGGGCGGTAGACTGGCTCGGTGATGTTCTGAAGTCCGACCCAGATGCTGCGCACGGTTGGGTTCTGAATGCTCAGCACATTGAAACTGACGAGCCAGGACATCACCGCCTGAATGACGATGATGAACGTGGCGATCCGCAGGATGATCATAACAAGGTCAAGAATGGCGGCCATGAGGCGACGCTCCGATAATTTCAGTTGTTGCCATCACTTAGGGTGATGCCCCTACTGTGCGCAAGGTGCTGTGTCTGGCTTTGCCAGTCAAAGCCGTTTTCCGTTTGGCAAGGCGGGCAAATACAAATAGATATATCAATTGTCAGGGGAGCCCGCCTAGATGACGCAATCGGAAACGCCGCTGTTACCTCTCAGCGGATTGCAAAAGGCGATGATCGGCATTGCCATGATCGCCATGGGCGCCGGCATGAGCATCAATTTTGTTGTCGTCGCCCCGCTCGCGCGCAAGGCAGGCCTGACGGAAATCGAAGTGGCCGGCATTCTCACCCTGTCGGCCGCCATTTACGCCCTGATGATCCCGACCTGGGGGCGCTGGGCGGACCGGTTTGGCCGCAAACGCGTGATGATTTTCTCATTGGCGGCAATGGGCATGACAAACATGTTGTTCGTCTTCGCGCTGAACGCCGCCCTGGCGGGAATCATCACCGGCCTGACAGCTTTCCTGACCCTCGTCTTTGTGCGCCTCTGGTTCGGGCTGCTGTCTCCCGGCCTGCAGCCTGCCGCGATGGCCGCCATGACAGATGCAACCACGTCGATTGATCGCGCAGGCGGGCTGGGCATGCTGGGCGCCTGCATCAGCATCGGCTCCATTCTCGGACCAGCTGGCGCCACGGCGCTCGCGCCGTTTGGGGCCCTGATGCCGATCTGGGGAACAATTGCGCTGAACCTTGCGGTCGCCGCCATGCTGGCAGTGGCCCTGCCGCCAACTCGCAAGCGACCCAAATCCGCCAAACGCCCGACACCGCTTGCGATGCGAGACCCACGCGTCTTCCCGCACCTCGTCTTCCTGTTCAGCTATTTCGTCGCCATCGGCATCGTGCAGCAGACCCTCAGCTGGTTCATTGAGGACCGCTATAAATTCGTGGACACCGCAACCCGCAGCGCTGACGAAGCCATCGTCCTGCATACCGGGATTGCCTTTGCCTGTTTCGCGGCAGGTATGATCACGGTCCAGTTCGGCTATGTTCANCCGCGCAAGCCCGANCCGCGCAAGATCCTGCCCATCGGATTGGCCATTGTGGCGCTCGGCTATGTCTGCGCGGACCTGGTGTTTCCATTCTGGGCCGTTGCGGCCAGCTTCNTGGCAGTTGGTGGCGGCGCAGCACTGGCNGTGCCTGCCGCCAACGCCTTGGGCAGCTTGTCGGTCACGCGCGAAGAACAGGGCTCTGCCGCTGCACTCCTGGCCGCGGCGCCGCCAGCGGGGTTCATCTTCGGCCCCCTNATCGGGGCAATACTGTACTCATTCATGCCGGAACTCCCGCTATACGTGTCAGCGGCGCTGATCGGGTCATTGGCCGTCTACGCGCTGTTGGTGACGTCGAAACGTCCCGTCACACCATCGTGAAGGCATTCAGCTTGTTGCCATCCGGATCCCGGAAATAGGCCGCATAGAAACCATCANCCCCGCGCGGGCCGGGCGCACCNTCATCCACACCGCCATTGGCGAGCGCGATCTCGTAAAGCCTGCGAACCTGGTCTGCATCTTTCGCCTGCAGGGCCACCATCGAGCCATTGCCAATNGTGGCGGGCTGGCCATCAAACGGCAATGTTGCCGCCACGCCCGGTGCGCCGCCCTGCTCGCCCCAGGCGATAAACGTATCGAATTCCATCATCCGCCCNACGCCCAGCTCAGCTGCAATCGGGTCGTAGAATTTCGCGGCGCGTGTGAGGTCCGCGACCCCAAGAGTTACATAACCAATCATCTGCCTCTCCCATCTCAAGAACAGGAATAGAACATAACGTGAACTTTTGGGAACGGCAATGGTGTTTCCGTGTTTACCTCAAGAATTTTCCGCGACAGGCGGACTCGGCATTGCGCGGCGTGCCGAAGGAGACCCCGTCAAATGACAATTCATCGCCAGATACCTGCGCCGCCCCCTCCAGCACGACATCCTCCGGCGTCTGGTTGCCAGATTCTATCTCGAAGGAAACCGCGCCCGTGTCAGCATCGTAGGTGTAGCTGCCCCAGTAATCTTTGTAGGCCTCAAAGGGCGTCCAGGTGACGGAGAAGTCTCCGCTACCGGTAAAGACCAGTTCCTGCACCGCGCTGCCCGGTGCGCAGGAACCGCTGTCCTGTCGCCACCGCCCGACAAGGGGATTGTCCGCCGCGCGGTACACATCAACCAGGCCAATCAGGCCATGCCCGTTATATGTCGCGGTCAGATGTATCCGCGTGCCCGCCTCAGCGCCTTCCGCGATTTCAGCGAGCGCCAGGCCGTTATCTGTCCGCGTAAGGTTGACCGCGCCGTCTGGATGGGCGCTGACGTCATCCACACAACCCGCTGGCAAGGGATTGAAGCCGCCCGGCATATCCGTCCAGTAAGGTGACAGGCCAATTTTCTGGCCCGGCTCGGCAGACACCGGCGACATCCAGAAGAAATAGGCTGCCTCGCCCACATCCGGACAGGCCTCCCCGCTCAGTGTGGCCTGTGCCGGATCCATCTCTGCAATGGCGACGCCGTCGTCACTCTGACACCCGGCCAAGGCAACCATCACGCCCGCGCACAACAATTTCAGCTTCATCCGGAATTACCCCTCGTTTCCGGAGACCAGCCTACATTGCCGAAATGCCGCCATCCACCTTCAATTCGATCCCGGTGACGAGTTTGGACTCATCCGATGCGAGATAGAGCACGGCATAGGCGATATCGTCAGGCTCCCCCACCTTGCCGAGCGGGATCTGGCGGCCGAGCTTGGCGAGGGCTTCTTCCTCACCGAACATTTCCTTGGTGCGGTCCAGGATCGGCGTGTTGATGAAGACCGGATGCACGGAATTACACCGGATCTGGCCGCCGGTCGACTTGGCGCAATGCAGCGCGATGGATTTGGAGATGTGGCGCACCGCCGCCTTNGCCGTGTTGTAGGAAACATAGTTCCCGCTGGCGATGATTCCGGCAATCGACGAGATATTGATGATCGAGCCGAGGCCGTGATCGCGCATCATCGGGATTGCNTATTTGCAGCCGAGAAAGATCGAATCCACGTCCACGGTCTGGACGTGTTTGAAGGTCTCATAGTCCTCATCCTCGACCGAGCCGAGCGAACCGATACCGGCATTGTTGACCAGCACGTTGAGGCCGCCCATCGCGTCATAGGCGCCTTTCAGGACTTCCTGCCAGCGGTCGCCATCGGTGACGTCATGCTGGTAGGCGAAGGCCGTGCCTGCGCCGTGTTCTTCATTGATGGAGGCCGCGACGGCTTCGGCGCCGGCGCCATTGATATCGGTCACGGTGACCTTGGCGCCTTCGCGCGCGAACATGCGGGCCGTGGCCTCGCCAAGCCCCTGCGCGCCGCCCGTGATGAATGCTTTCTTTCCGTCTACCCGGCCCATGCTGATCTCCTCCGCAGTGTCTGATTTGGCATATCCGTATCAGCGCACTCGAAACCGGACCAGCTTGACCTTGCGGGAAGCGATCATCCCGCCATTTGTTCAGACAAGTTTCGCGACCAGTTCATCCATGAACCGGGCCAGTTCGACGTCCTTTTCAGACACACCGTCCACATCATGCGTCGTCAGCGTGACCTCGATCTTGTTGTAGACGTTGAACCATTCGGGATGGTGGTCCATCTGCTCGGCCTTCAGCGCCACGGCGGACATGAAGCCCCACGCCGTCTTGAAGTCGCCCAGCTTGTAGGTTTTCTGGATCGTGTCGCGGTCTTCGTCGCCCTTGGTCCATCCACTCAGTTTCGCGAGCGCGGCCTCTGCGCCAATCTTGCCTGACATGTCCTAGTCCTCCTCGGTTTCGCCCATGACGAAATAGACCCAGCGCCCATTGCCGGCGATCGCCGTGCGCATGCCGGGATAGCCTTCGCCCTGGCGTATCCGTTCAATCCCCTCTTCGCCGATCAGTTCCATCAGCCGGCGGCGATCCTGGAAGGACAGCTTTTCCGGAATCAGGTCGCTGGCATCCCGCGCGGCAAGATCCGGCCAGACGAACCAGACCTCGCCATCAATCTCGCGCATGCCGGGCGGCAGGTCGAACAGCTCTCTCAGGCTGCGATTCGGATCGGCCCCGATGCGGCGCATCAGATCCCAGTATTGGCGGTGCGGGGTGCCTCCCAGATTGGAGACGAACCCGTCATTTGCGTTCGCCACTCGCGACAGACGCGACAGTGACCCGGCCCTGGCGTGCGACAGCAATTCATCGCGCGTCTTTTCGGCTTCTTCTGTCAACACGACAGGTTTCGGCGCCTGCGGGGCTTGGGTCAGCGACTGGTCCGGCACTGGCGGGCGCTCAGGTTCGGCCGCAGGTGAGCAGGCGACAAGCAAGGCCGCCCCCACCGCCGCAAGAAGCGCGCTAGGCCAGTTCATATCCCGTAACGGCCTGAAGGTCTGACAGCAATTGGTCTTCATTGAGCACCTTGATCGTTGTCATGCCCATGTCGCGGGCGGGTTTCAGATTATGCCCCAGATCATCAAGATAGACACAATCCGCCGGGTCAACATCCAAGGCCTCGCACATCAGGGAATAGATGCGCGGGTCCGGCTTGCGGATGCCGAGCTTGGAACTCTCGATCACATGATCGAACATGTCGAACACTTTGGAAACTTCGCGGGCCTTGGCCTCGTCATTGGTCATCGAGGCCCCCTTCCCGACGGGCGCATTATTGGTAATGCAGCCAACCTTGCCTTTCGTCTTGCACACGGTCAGCGCATTGACGACACGCGGGCGCAGCGAGCCGGACAGCAGGGCCAGCACTTCGCCGCCGGGCACTTCATGCCCCATCGCCTTTGATTCCTCGCGGAACATGCCGTCGAATTCCTCGGCGCTGACCAGGCTCTGCTCCAGCTTGGCCCAGGCATTGTCCAGCGGGTTGGTCGCGTTGACGGTGCGGATGAAATCCTTTGGCAGGCCACGCTCGGCCTCGTAGCGGGTAAAGGCATCGAAGGGAGAGGTCGTGAACACGCCCCCGAAATCCCAGATCACGGCTTTGAATGTCTTTGTCATGCCAGCACCTGTAACCGCCCCGGCGACGATTTCAAACCTTGAACATTGCGGGCCGGGTTCTAGGGTGGCGGCGATTGCAACACATAAAGGGAGTTTCGTCTGATGGGCGTACTGGAAGGCAAAGTGGTCCTGGTGACCGGAGGCGGCAACGGGATCGGCAAGGAGACCGCCCTGCTGGCGGCGCGCGAAGGCGCAAAAGTGGTCGTGAACGATCTGGGCGGCAGCCTGACCGGCGCCGATGAAGGCAGTGCCGGCCCGGCTGAAACCGTGGCACAGGAAATCCGCGCAGCCGGTGGTGAGGCCGTCTCAAACTCCGACAGTGTCACCGACATGAAAGCCGTGGAAGGCATGATCGAACAAGCCAAGGACGAGTTCGGCGATCTGCATTCCATCATCAACCCGGCCGGTATCCTGCGGGACGGCATGTTCCACAAGATGAGTGAAGATGACTGGGACAGCGTGATCGACGTGCACCTGCGCGGTACATTCAACGTCACCCGCGCGGCCATCGAAATGTTTCGCGAACGCGAGGATGGCAACTTTGTCCTGTTCACCTCCACATCCGGCCTGATCGGCAATATCGGCCAGGCAAACTATGCCGCCGCCAAGATGGGCATTGTCGGCCTGTCGCGCATCATCGCGATGGAAGGCGCACGCAAGAATGTCCGCTCCAACGTCATCGCACCCTTCGCATGGACCCGCATGATTGCCTCCATCCCGGTCAAGGATGAAGCAGGCGCAGAGCGCGTCGAGCGCATGAAGAATGGCATGCGCGCTGACCAGGTTGCCCAGCTGGCCGTGGCCCTGTGCGCCGACAAGGCCAAGGACACATCCGGCCAGATCTTTGCCGTGCGCGGCAATGAGGTCGTGCTGTTCGACCAGCCCCGTCCGGTCAAGTCTCTGGCCCGTCTGGAAGGCTGGACACCGGAAAGCCTGCTCGATCAGGCCCTGCCAGCCATGAAGGCCAACTTCTTCGACATGGGCGCGTCTGCCAGCGTCTTCCCATACGATCCGGTCTAGGCAGATACACGCTTGGCGGAAAACGGCGTCACCTACCAGAAATGCATCACGGGCAGTGATGGGGAAACCTATTGCCGCCCGGTCGATGCGACGGAGGCCACAGGCCAGCCCGCTCAGCAGGCTGATGAAATCCTTCCCCCGGTAGAAGACCTCGTCAATCCGCTCATCAAATGGCTGGAGCCCGCCCGCCCGTTTATCGACGATCCGGCGGGCTGGCTCTCGTCAAAGGCCCAACAGCCCGAATTCCTCTATCCGATCCTCATACAGATCGCCTGTATCATCGTGGCGCTGGCGCTCGGCGCCCTGCTGACCCCACCCTTCAAACGACTGATCACGGTTACGCTGCGCCGCTTTGTCGAGCCGCCCCGCCGCGAAGGGCTCGACATATTGCACAAGGCTGTGCGGCCTGCGCTCTGGTCGCTCCTGCTGGCGCTCGCCGTCTCGCTACTGGGTTCGGTAGATCATGCCGTCATCCTTGTCCGGACAGCCCTGTCTCTCGCCATTGCCTGGCTGGTTATTCGGGTCAGCCTCAGTTTCCTTCCTGAAGAATTGCGCGGGCTCGCCTCAGTCCTGACCTGGGCGTTCGCCATTTTCTTCGCGCTGGGCGTGCTGCCGGACGTGATGGACTGGCTNTCCAGCATCGGCCCATCCTTCGGGAACCGCNGGATCAGCCCGGTCTTCATCTTCCAGGCNATCCTGACCGCNGCGGTGTTGCTGTTCATCGCCAACCGCGCNGCGAAATCCATGAAGCGCCGGGTCAACCACCTGCCCAAGGTCGAGCCGTCGATCCGCATCCTGATCGGGAATGCGATCCAGATCGTGTTCATCGTCGCCGCCGCCCTGCTCACCCTGGCCGGGCTGGGCATCCCGCTCGGCGCGCTGACCGTTATCTCCGGTGCCATCGGCCTCGGTTTTGCCTTTGGTATGCAGAAGGTGATCTCGAACTTTGTATCCGGCATCGTTCTCCTGTCCGAACGCTCCATCAAGCCCCAGGACGTGATCGAGGTCGGCGAGACGTTCGGCGTGGTCGAGTCACTCGGCCTGCGCTACACCTCGATCACGACGCAGGAAGGCAAGGAATTCCTGATCCCGAACGAAAAGCTGATGACCGACACGGTGATCAATTGGAGCTTTTCCAACAAGCGCGTGCGCGTGCACAAGGAATTGCGCATCGACTACACGTCCGATCTGGAAGAAGCGATCAACATCGTGATCGACGCCGCCAAGGCGACAGAACGCGTCATCAGCTGGCCACAGCCAGTATGTCTCGTGAAGGACTTCACGGACGAATGCATCGTACTGGAAGTGCGCTTCTGGATCATCGATCCGGAAAACGGCACGGCGAATGTCGGCTCGAACATATTGCGCGAAGTCTGGAAACGATTCACCGAAAACGGCATGTCGGTGCCGCTCCGCCGCAAGGAACTCTTCATCGAACCGGAGTCGGCACTAAAGGTCGAGATATCGAGACCCAAACGCGCACAGGCCGCGACAAAAACCGACACGCCGCAACAGTTGGCGACAGATGGCGACACGGACGCGACAGACGCGCCAGAGACTGACTAGTCCTGCGGCGTATTCTCGACAGGCATGTCCTCAACAGGCTCCAGCGGTCGTGGCCGCAGGTCGGTCGGCCCGCCATCCCGCGTCTCTGACTGGCTGGCCTCGGCTTCAGGCTCCAGCGGCTCGGGTTCTTCCTCCACGACCTGCGGCTGACCGGCTGCTTCGCCAAAGCGCTCCTGTGCGCCCTCAAGGAAGGCATCGAACTCATCCTCTGCAGGCGCCGTTTCGGGCTGTTCCAGTTCTGTCGCTTCAGGTCCGCTCTCTGGCTCTGCCGGCAGATCCGGCAAGGGTTCCGGCTTTGGCGCGGTCTGTCCCGGTTGCGGCTGTGGTCGCGCCGGTGGACGCGCGCCGCCAAGCACGCAGGCTGCCAGCCCTTGGCTTTGCACAACACGCATTCTGGCCTGCAGCGTACCAGCGCGCTTGCTGACATAGGGCCCCGGCGGATCAACACGCCATCTGTTCGGGCTCGGAAGGACAGCTGCCAGCAAGGCCGCTTCGCGTTCGGTCAGGTCCGCGGCAGACTTTCCGAAGCGCGCCTGCGCAGCGGCTTCGGCGCCGAACAGGCCATCGCCCCATTCGGCAACGTTCAGATAGGCTTCCATCACCCGTTCCTTGCCCCAGAACTGGTCGATGAAAATCCCCATCCACATATCGCCCAGTTTGCGGGGCACACCGCCGCCATTCCAGAGAAACACGTTCTTGGCTGTCTGCTGCGTGATGGTTGAAGCGCCGCGTGTGCCCTTGCCCTGACGACGCTCTTCCAGCGCCTTCTCGATAGCTTGCCTGTCAATGCCATTGTGCTCGCAGAAGCGCGTATCCTCCGCGGCGATCACAGCCCGCACCAGATGGGGCGAAATCTCTGCCAGCGGCACGGCGTTGCGGCGTACATCCTCCCCCTCCACCGCACGCTGCATCATCAGCACCGTGCCGGGAATCGGCAGCCAGATCAGCGCNAGTGCATANAGGTGAAACGCCACAAACAGGCCCGCCAGAATGCGCACCGCCCATGTCAGGAACGTCCAGAAACCGCTCATTACCCTGTCATCCATTCCGCCAGAACGCCCGGATCGGTTTCCGGCTCCATCCGGGCGGCTTTTTCCTTGGCAAATCGGGCACCATCAAGGCGGGCGAGCGCCCACACTGCCATGCCGCGCACAACTGGCGCGGGATCGTCCAGCAAAGGCAGGAGGNTNGCGATCAGGCCAGGGTCTCCNGAATTTCCGATNGCGATACAGACATTCCTTACAAANCGGTCCCGCCCGATCCGCTTGATGGGAGAACCGGAAAACACTTCGCGAAACCCGGCATCGTCCAGCGCCGCCAATTCATCCAGGCCCGGCGCCTTCAGCTCGGCCCGCGCATGGAAAGCGCTCTCCTTCACGGTCTCGGCAAACTTGTTCCACGGGCAGATCGCCAGGCAGTCGTCACAGCCATAGATGCGGTTGCCCATTGCGGCGCGAAATTCTTCCGGGATCGGTCCCGCATGCTCAATCGTCAGGTAGGATATGCACCGCCGCGCATCGAGTTTGTACGGTGCCGGAAAGGCATTGGTCGGGCAGATTTCCTGGCACAATCGNCAGGAGCCGCAATGATCCGGCTCGGGTGTATCCGGCTCCAGCTCTGCNGCAGTCANCATCACGCCCAGAAAGAACCATGAGCCCAGCTCGCGGCTNACAAGATTGGTGTGCTTGCCCTGCCAGCCAAGCCCGGCCTTGTGTGCCAGCGGCTTTTCCATCAACGGCGCGGTATCCACGAACACCTTCACCTCNGCGCCNGTTTCCGCCACGAANTCCCGCGCCAGCTGTTTCAGGCGTTTCTTCAGCGTGTCGTGATAATCGCGTCCCCGCGCATAGACNGAGATGTTGCCGAGTGTCGTGTTTTGTAGCGTGTCGAGCGGATCATGATNCGGCCCATANTTCAGGGCGACGACGACAGCAGATTTTGCNTCCGGCCACATGGCGGTCGGGGCCTTGCGCCGGGCAAGCGTCGTCTCCATCCATTCCATGCTGCCATGATGGCCAGCGTCCACGAAGGCTTCGAGCCTCTCCCCTGCCTGCCAAGGTTCGTCCGCGCGCGCGATCGCCACGCCATCGAACCCAAGCGACCGGGCNAGGTGCTTGACGCGGATGTGGAGGGGATCGGGCAAGGTCTAGAAATCCAAATTGGTATAATGGGCCACCGGCCTGACGGCCTGCAACCGGTCGGCCAGCAGGGGCCGGAAACTGGGCCGCGATTTCATGCGGGCATACCAGTCCTTCAACTCCGGCACGGCATTCCACTCGACATCGCCAAAATAGTCATAGGCCGACAAGTGGGCCGCTGCAGCCAGATCTGCCAGCGACAATTCACGACAGGCAAGATAGCCGTTCAGTTCAAGCAGACCATTCAGGAAAGTCAGCCGCCCGCGAAGTGCATGGGCGCCTCGACGCAATCGCGCAGAATCGGGCTGGCGGTCCCGCTTTACCCATTGCATCACGCGCTCTGTCAGCAGCGTGTCTGTCACCTCTTCGCAGGCCGCCTCGACCCAGGCCCACAGCCTGCGGGCTTCGGCGCGCGCCGCCGGNTCCTGCGGCAACAAGGCCCGGCCTTGTGAGGTCTCCTCCAGATGCTCACAGATCGCCCGCGTGCCGCAGGCAAACATGCGCGGTTCGCTATCAATCTCTACCAGTGCGGGGGCAACAGCCCCATGCGCGAGACGCGGCACATCCGGATGCGGCGCCCAGCTGGGCGATTCCAACGTCTCGAATCCCTCCCCCTTCTCGCCCAAAGCGAGGCGCACAAGCCTTCCGGCAGGATCAAGGGGCCAGTGGTAGAGCCGTTTCATGCATTCAACTTCTCATGGGATCACTGAAAAGGGTGTTAAATTCCAGCTGCTTTGAACCGCTTTTGCCTTTGCGCCAGCTATGGTTTTTATCTTCCAACTGTTTCATCCACTACAGGATCCTATCGATGAATTCTCTTCGATTCCGCGCAGCACTTGCTGGCGCTGTTTCCATTCTTGCACTCCAGGCGTGCGGCAACGCGGCCTCTGAACCCGGCAACGCGCCCGCTGGGCAAGACGCGCCCATCGTGACCGAAGTGCCCCCGGCGGGCCAGCTGCCAACGGGTGTANCCCCGCTCGCCTATCGCCTTGATCTCAAGACCGATCCGGACGCCGANAGTTTTGGCGGCCTGGTGGAAATCGATGTCGATCTGTCTGCNCCACATGGNCGGATCTGGCTGCATTCGGTGGATCAGGACATTCTGGACGCGCGCGCCGTCTTGCCGGACGGTACCAGTGTTCCGGCCACCTTCACCGGCGACCAGGCACCGGGCGGGGTTTCGCGGCTGGATTTCGATACGCCCCTGCCCGCCGGNCCGGCGACGCTCGAACTCAGCTATATCGCCCCTTACAATTTCGGCCTTGCCGGTCTCTACAAGGCCGTCCAGTCCGACACGGATTATCTGGCCACTCAGATGGAGGCGATTGATGCGCGCCGCATGGTGCCCTCATTCGATGAACCCCGCTTCAAGACGCCGTGGACGGTNACCGTAACCGCGCCAGCGGGAATGCAGGTGATTGCGAATGGCGAGGAGATCAATGCANAGCCAGCTGAGGATGGCTGGGTGCGCCATGAATTTGCCAAGACCCGTCCGATCCAGTCCTATCTGGTAGCGCTTGCCGTCGGACCATATGAAGAGCGCNTTGCGGCAGATATTCCCGCCACANCCCTGCGCGCAGAGCCGATCCCGCTCCGCGGATTTGCCGCCATCGGCAAGNGCGACAAGCTGGCCGAGTCGCTCGACATTACGGATGAAATGCTGCTGTGGCAGGAATCCTATTTCGACTATCCGTACCCCTATGGAAAACTGGACCTGATCGCTGCACCCGAATTCGCCTATGGGGCCATGGAGAATGCCGGGGCAATCATCTATCGCGAAGCTGCGCTGCTGATGGACGAGCAGACCAGCCTTGCGCGGCGTCGCGGCGTGCTGACAACACATGCGCATGAGCTGGGNCATCAATGGTTTGGCAATCTCGTCACGCCGAAATGGTGGAACGACATCTGGCTGAACGAAGCCTTTGCGACCTGGATCAGCTACAAGACCATGCATGCCGTCGACCCGGATGGCGAATGGAACCTCAGCCCAATCCTCGCCGGCCTTTCCGCAATGGGCTCCGACAGCCTGGTCGCCGCCCGCCAGATCCGCAATCCGATNAACGCCAATGGTGATATTCTGGATGCATTTGATGCCATCACCTATCGCAAGGGTGGCAGTGTGCTGAACATGTTCGAGACCTATCTTGGCGAGGAAGACTTCCGCGCTGGCATCCGGCTGCACATGAAGCGGTTCGAAGATGGCGTCGCTGACGCGGATGACTTCATGCAGAGCATTGCCGACGGATCCGGCCAGCCGGAGATTGTCTCCTCCTTTACCAGCTATATCAGCCAGCCAGGCATTCCGTCGCTGGATGTCGCCGTATCGTGCCCTGCGCCGGATGCGGGTCTGATCACGATCACGCAGAAACGATATGCACCGCTCGGCTCTGACATTGATCCGGATGCACAGGTCTGGGAAATCCCGTTTGCCGCGCGCATCAACGGCCCGACCGGCGATCGCACCATACGCCAGATGCTGAAGGACCGCGTGACGGAAATTCCACTGGATGGCGGATGCGCCGACTGGGTCATGCCGAATGCGGACGGCACTGGATACTGGCGTTTCGACACGGGCAGCGACAACCTCAATGCGCTGATCGACGCCTATGACAGCCTGTCCGATGGCGAGCAGATCCTGTTTGCAGATGCCCTGGAGTCCGGCTTCCGCGCCGGACGGATCAGTATAGAAGACCTCAAGCGCGGNATTGAGGCCACGACGAGCGGTCATCCCCGCGCCGTATCTGAGGNTACCGGCGGTCATCCCNACTCTGNANCGGNTGCTTGATGAANCCGGACAGGAGAATTTGAGANCGTGGGTTCAGGCNACCTATGGACCGCTGGCGGANTATCTGGANTCCNNCCCGGCGACAGCGCTGTCGCAACAGGAAGTGCTTCTGCGCGACAAGATCTATAGCCTGCTTCTGGAATATGGTGACCGCCCCGAAGATCGCAGCGCATTGCTGGACCGCGCACAGCGNTATATCGGCGCCAATGGCATACCGGACCAGTCTGCCCTGCCCCCGGAGGATCTGGGCATTGCCATGAAGATCGGCGCGGAAGATGGNGGACCGAGCCTTCTATGATGCCGCGACCGCNTATCTGCCNTCCGTCACCAACCAGACTGAACGGCGCACACTATTGGCGGCGCTGGCCAATCGCGGTGATGAATCAATGGTNGANGACCTGTTCGCAGAAAGCCTGAAAGGTTCGTATTCGGCCGATGAAGTCTTTGCGGTCGTCAGCAGTGCGCTCTCCAATGACTCAGCCAAGGACCGTGCCTGGGAGATCTTCATGGCGGAGTTCGACGCCATCGTGGCGCGGATGCCCGAGATTCGCAAACCCCAGCTTGCTGGCATGACNGGTTATGTGTGCAGCGTTCAGAAATCGAGTGACATTGCGGCCTTCTTTGAAACGAAANGCGCCCTGATCCCCGGCTATGAACGCTCGCTGGCTCAGGGTGTAGAGCGGGCCCAATTGTGCAGCGCGCTCAAAACCCAGAAGGCGTTGGATGTAAAGAACGCTTTCCAATAGGAAACTTGCAGAAAGGCCCGCCAATGCGGGCCTTTTTCATGATCGAATTCATCTGAGCGGGCTGTCATGTAGTCTTGGTCTTGTCGCGCCCTAGCCATAGGGGCGTGGCGGTCCGGCCGGGACGGTGACGTCGTTTTGGCCAGCGGATGGAAGGCGGCCCACTGCGCAGGGGTCTACTCTCCTATCCACCCTCCTGTTTTGTCCCTGCCTGAGGCGTCGCCTCCCATCCGCAAGGACCANTCACCCNGAAGAACCGGAAGGGAACTCTCCCTGTCCGGATTTCCGTGCGAGACCTAGTGGCGCATGAACTGGCGCAGCGCATCGACCGCTAGCACGAACCGCGCGAACGCCCAGTTGCGATCCTTGCCCAGCGTGTGCAACTCCTCCAGCAGGGCGCGGCGCGCCCCGTCCCGCTCATCCAGCCAGGCCTGCGCGCCGTTTTCAGACAGCGCCTTCTCGGTTGCATCCGCCTGCATGCGAACCAGTTCGTTCAGCAGGCGACGCCCGGCGACACGGTCCCAATAATCCGCATGCAACAGATTGTCCCGTGCCATCGCCCGCAGGCGATCGATGCGAAGCTGGTCGCCAACCATGTAAAATGCCTTGCCGGCCTCTGGCACTTCGACCTGCATTTTTCCGGCAAGGTCTACCACGAGCAGGCCCTGCGCAAACTGCCCCATCGCTGACGCCCAGCGCGACAATTCCTCTGACACGCCCCGCTTCATCAGGCCCCGCGCTTCGCGTTCGATCCGCGCCGCCGGGAATGGCGAATGGATGTGGCTGAGTGCCGCCTTGAACTCGTTCAGCGGTGCCTCGGTGCGCTGCACCGCTTCGCCCACGCGAAGGTCCGGATGGGTCTCGATAAACCAGAGTGCNGCATCGACCATCGCACTCGCTGCATGCAGGCGCAGATCGGTCTGCACTTCGGCCGGCACGATATTGTCGAGCTGGTCGACCTCGCGCTGGAAACCGTCAAAATTCAGCACGGCCCGCGCCGCTTCCAGCCCGCGCGCAACTTGCGCATTGTCACTGCCCGTCACTTCCCGCAAGCGCAGCAGCGCCACCGGCCCTGCCATGTCCAGCATGCGATTGGCGATGACGGTCGCGATGATCTCCCGCTTCAGCCGGTGATTGGTCATCGCCTTCGTGTAGGTGTTGATCGGGCTCGGGAAATAGTTCGTCAAAAGATCATTGAAATAAGGATCGTCCGGGATATCAGAGGCCACAATATCATCGAACAGCGTGATCTTCGACCAGGCCAGCAGAACGGCCAGCTCTGGCCGAGTAAGTGGCTGGCCGCGTTCAGCGCGCACCTTCATCTCGCCGGTTTCCGGCAGGGTTTCCAGCGCCCGGTTCAGCACGCCCCGGTTCTCCAGATACTCCATCAGGCGCTCCAGCGCGTCATGGTCTTCCTTCGCGGTGGCTTCCGCCAGTGTCAGGGCGAAGGTCTGGGTGTAGTTGTGGCGCAGGACAAGTGCCGCAACCTCATCGGTCATGTCGGCGAGCAACTCGTTGCGCTTGTCGGCCTGCAGATCGCCTTCGCGAATGGCTTCGGCCGCCAGGATCTTGATGTTGACCTCATGGTCTGACGAATCGACGCCCGCAGAATTGTCGATCGCATCGGTGTTGATATGCCCGCCGCGCAGGGCGAACTCGATCCTGCCAGCCTGGGTGACGCCGAGATTGGCCCCTTCCCCGATAACTTTCACTTTCAGCTCATCCGCATTCACACGGATTGCATCATTCGCCCGGTCGCCCGCCATTGCGTGGCTCTCATGCGCGGCCTTCACATAGGTGCCGATGCCGCCGAACCAGAGCAGGTCAGCCGGNGCCTTCAGCAAGGCGTGGATCAGTTCATCGGGCGTGACCGCATCCTTGGACAGGCCAGTCAGCGCCTTGATCTGGTCATTCAGCGTNATGGATTTTGCGGACCGGTCAAATATGCCGCCGCCTTCGGACAGGATGCCCTTGTTATAGTCTGCCCAGCTGGACTGGGGCTTGTCGAACAAGCGCTGGCGTTCGGCCAAATTCTTGCCGGCATCGACCGGGTCCGGATCGATAAAGATGTGCATGTGGTTGAATGCGGCGACGAGACGGATTTCCGGAGACAGCAGCATGCCATTCCCGAATACATCCCCGCTCATATCGCCCACGCCGATCACGGTGAAAGGTTCGGCTTGAATGTCCGTACCCAGCTCGCGGAAATGGCGCTTGACGGCTTCCCAGCCGCCCCGCGCGGTAATTCCCATTTTCTTGTGGTCGTAGCCCGCAGAGCCGCCGGACGCAAAAGCGTCGCCCAGCCAATGCCCCATTTCTTCACTGATGGCATTTGCCGTATCCGAGAAGGTTGCCGTGCCCTTGTCGGCCGCGACAACGAGATACGGATCCTCCCCGTCCCAGACGATCGTATCAGCGGGGTGTGACACCTCCCCTTCCACCAGATTNTCCGTGATCCCCANNAGCGCGCGGATGAACTCCTTATAGGCATCACGGCCGGCTTCNAACCANGCATTTCGGTCTGAACGATCCGGCANTTGCTTCGGCAGGAAACCACCCTTGGACCCAACCGGTACGATCACCGCATTCTTCACCTGNTGGGCCTTCACAAGGCCAAGCACTTCCGTGCGATAGTCCGAGGCACGATCCGACCAGCGCAAGCCGCCCCGCGCCACAGCGCCGAAGCGCAAATGCACGCCTTCGACCTGCGGGCTGGACATNTAGATTTCCCGGAACGGCTTCGGTTCCGGCAAATCCTCCAGCTCGCGGCTGGCGATCTTCAGGCTGACAAANCTATACGGCTCACCCTCACTGTTTGTCTGATAGAAATTCGTGCGTTGCACCGCGAGGATCAGATCGGCCAGACGNCGNAGCACCTGATCGTCTGCCAGCGCGGAGACGTCNCGCAGCGACATTTCGATTTCCTCGCGCACTTTCTCCGCAGCGTGAGAACGTTCTGCGAGTGACATCTCCCGCGCAGGATCGAACCGTGTCGCGAACAAATCCAGCAATTGCCGCGCAATGCCCGGATATGTGGAAAGCGCCGTCTCCTGAACATATTGAGGCTGTTCCATACCACTCTGGCGGCGATAGCCGGCAAGCGCACGGATCAGGGCCGCGTCACGCCAACTCGCCCCGGCGCAGAGGACCAGCTTGTTGAATCCATCATTTTCGGCGCGCCCGCTCCAAACCGCCACAAATGTATCTTCCAGTGTGGTCCGGATNTCGTTCAGATCGATATAGGCNCCATTNGACGTGCACATGACCACGTCGTGCACCCAGTAGGTTTCCGGCGCATCCTCCGCAGGGCGCTCCGTCGGGCGCACCGGGAAGCCTGTTTCGAAATCGACGAAGAATCCCATTTTCTCGAAGATCGGCACACAGGCTGATAGCGGAATGGATCCATTGCGAGAATAAATCTTNACACGGATCTTNTCTGCNCCNTCNCGCTCCATTCGATAGGCTCGCGCGAGNATCGGGTGCGCGGCCGATAGATTTGCCATTGCGGCGACATCGCGCATGGCCTCATCCGGGCCGAATGCCTCGCGATAGGCTGCGTTGAACGCCCCAATGAACGCCCGCGCGTTCTCCTGATGGGCNCGTTCGAGGTCAGATTGCACAAGCGCCGANCGGAACCCCTGCTCCCATGTCCGCGCGATCTCAACGATACGTTTTTCCAATGCCGCNAGATCCGGCAACGGATGGCCCTGATCCAACCAGATTTCAAAATGAACCCGCACAAGCGTCTCGGAATCGAAGTAAGGTCGGAAACGCGTGACCCGTCCCTTGTACGCCGTCACCAGTTCTTGGGTGATACGCTGGCGCATTGTGGTGTCATAGGCTTCACGTGGCACGTAGACGATGGCCGTGACAAAGCGGTCGAACTGGTCCTGCCGGACGAACAGTCGCGTGCGCGGACGGCCAATCAGGTGCAGCGCGCCGACGATGATCGGATGCAGGATCTTCGAGGAAGTCTGGAACAACTCATCCCGCGGCCAGGTTTCCAGTAGATTGGTAAGCGCCTTCTCCGTATGCCCGCCCGGCGTCGCCCCGGCAGCTTCCAGAATGGCGGCAATACGACGACGGATCAACGGAATGGACCGCGCGGTCTCGTCATAGGCTTCCGCCGTGAACAGGCCCAGGAAGCGCACTTCACCGTTCACGCGACCTTCAGCGTCATATTTCTTGACGCCCACATAGTCGCACGCAACCCGACGGTGGACGAGGCTGACCAGCGTCGATTTCGCGACAAGGATCGGATAGGGCTCCGACAGGTGCGCACCAATCTCTGGCGTCAGAATCAGNGGCTCNGCCTCACGCGACAGGACGTTCAGCTCCTCATCNCGCAGGACNCCGAGATTCGACCCTTCGACCATNATGGGNTCTTCCGGCAGCACGTGCCCCTCGGCATCAGTCTCGAAATCGTANTCGCGACAGCCGAGAAAAACGAAATGCTCCCGCGACAACCATTTNAGGAAGGCCACCGCCTCATCGCGGTCCATGTCCTTCAGGTGGCTCACACCTTCCAGCCGGGCGATCTCNTGCTGCATACGTGCGCGCATTGGCTCGAAATCGGCCACAGCGACCGCNTTATGGGCCAGCGCTTCCCGCACCCCCTGCTTGAGGCGCTCCGCCTCCANATGCGTCAGGATCGGCAGGTGGACCTGAATGATCGATACGCTGCGACCGTCCTGCAGCTTCACAATCGGGTGAAACAGCGCAGCAACCTCAAAGCCCTGCGCGCCGCANTCGCCGAGGACGGAGTCCACCAGGAAGGGCATGTCAGGGCTGACCGTCTCCAGAATGGTGCGAGACAGCGAATTGCCCTCAGCGCCCTCAGCTTCCAGCAGGACCCGCACATCCTGATCGCCAGCGGCAACCTCCACGGCCCAATCCCAGTGCCGACGCGCGAGGGATTTTAAATCCTCCTGCGTCAGGCCCGTTAAATCTTCATGCCCCGATTCACGGTGAATTTGGTCAAATACCTGCTCGATTGGCTCAGATGAGGCAGGAATTTCTGTCATGTGGATTGCTCGCGAAATAGCTTAACCGAGCTTCCCATCTAGACCGCACCGCACCCCGGCACAACTCATTGCCGCAAATGAATTTCCCCTGCGTCACAGGTTGAAGGTGGCGGTTGATTTCACTGGGTCCGGAATAAATCGGACCCGCCGAACGGGGACGTGTCCGGCGGGTCCTACAGGCCGATTCCGCAGGCTGGGTGGGGGGACGCACGCGGAGGGCCTGATCTCGTTAATTTTGCAAGGGCAATGCCATTTACAAGATGCGGTCAGCAGCGATCGACATTACCAATTATTGAGTATTGGTTTTGCGCTGACATAACAATTACAAAGTTGCCCCCATTTGGCATAGATTATCGTTTTTCACCATAGGTGTGAACAGCTCCCTATGCATCTTGGTTAGTGTTTGGGGTACCCCCTTTTCCCTGAGGGTCGCCATCGGCTGACAGCAGGATCGCGATCCATCGCGTATTGCTGGACTGAGCGAAGAAAATCATCATCAGAACCGTTAGCGGTGCCGACAGGAACATGCCCGGTATGCCCCATATGGCGCCCCAGATTGCCAGGGATAGCAACACGATGAGCGCCGACAGATTCAGCGATTCACCCATCATGCGAGGCTGAACGAAATTGCCGATCGAGAACTGCCAGAAGCTGACGATCGCAAACACGATCGCAGCGTAGATATAGGTGTCCTGCGGCGTCGCACCGGGCACCCAGGGCGGAATTTCCGGCTGCACGATGGCAAACAGGGGCGGCACCAGCGCAGCGACAATTGAGCCCACGGTCGGGATGTAGTTGAGCACGAAGATCAGCGCCGACAGGAAAAGTGCATTCTTCACACCCAGCGCCANCAACGAGAAATAGGTCAGCGCCGTAATGAGCGCGGAAATCACGGTCTGGGTCCAGAGATAGGTTTCAATGCTGCGCCTCGCATCGTCGCCGATCTGGCGCACCTGCGCACGCTGCTCAAAGCCGGGGAAGATATTGTCGAGTTTCCGGGTCCAGCTCGACTGCGCCAGGAACAGGAAAGCCACATAAATCAGGATCAGCACGAGATCGCCTGACAGATCCCCGGTCTCATTCGCGATAATGGCGAAGAAGCGTTGACCCGTCTCGTTGAACAGNAATTCCTGCAATGTTGGCGCGCCCGACATGTGCACCACTTCATAGGCGTCTGCGATCAGATCATTGATCCGTGTTTCATAGTCGCCCGCCTCACGGCCGAANTCCGCAATGCCATTGGCCAGCAAGGCCATGAACCCGAAAAACCCGCCCAGCACGAACAGGATTGCGAAGAAACGCGCATGCCCGATCTTCAGCGTTCGTGAAAAATTGTCGATCATCGTCGCAAAGCCTTCGATGATCAGNAACAGGAATACGGCCAGGGCAAACGGCGCAAGAATGCTGCGCCCCAGATGCAGGAAGGTGATGATCACGCCCGTCGCGATGATCCAGATGCCTGTCTTGGTTGCCCGATCCATGCTCTCCCCCGGCCAGCTTCCCGGCACGGTGATGAGAGCCTGCCCATCCGTCAAGGGTCTGCGCCTCAACCCTTGCCGAATCTGTTGAAATCTCTAGCGTCGCACACGGTTTGGATTGAAGGGGACGGGATCATGAACTCCATCTTTATCGGCGGCGCTGACGCAGACGGCACAGGCCAGCCAGATGTCGCGCAGAACCTGCTCCTGAAGATTGCAAACCGCCACGGATTGATCGCGGGCGCGACCGGCACCGGTAAAACCGTCACTCTGCAAAACCTCGCCCAGGGCTTTTCCAATGCCGGCGTGCCGGTCTTCTGCGCTGATGTGAAAGGCGATCTTTCCGGCATCTGCATGCCCGGTAGCAAAGATCACAAGCTGCACGAGAAATTCGTGGAGCGCGCCAACAAGATCGGCTTGGGCGCCTATGATTATTCCGCAGCCCCGACCGTGTTCTGGGATGTGTTCGGAGAGAATGGCCATCCGATCCGCACCACGATTTCCGAAATGGGGCCCCTGCTCCTGTCACGCCTGATGGATCTGACCGAAGCGCAGGAAGGCGTGCTGAACATCGCCTTTGAGTATGCCGACGACAACGGCCTGCTGCTGCTGGATCTGAAGGATCTGCGCAAATTGTTGATCCATATGAGCGACAAGGAAGTACGCGACGAACTNAGCAAGGAATACGGCAATGTCGCCTCCGCCTCGCTCGGCGCGGTCCAGCGAAATTTGCTGGTGATGGAACGCGAAGGTGCAGACTTCTTCTTTGGCGAGCCTGCGCTGGAACTGTCCGACATGATGCGGACGAATACAGACGGCCGCGGCATTGTGAACGTGCTGGACGCGACGCGCCTGATCAACAGCCCCAAGCTCTATTCCACCTTCCTGCTGTGGTTATTGTCTGAACTCTTCGAGCAGCTTCCCGAAGTGGGTGACCCGGACAAGCCACGCCTCGTCTTCTTTTTCGATGAGGCCCATCTCCTGTTCGATGATGCCCCGGCGGCGCTGATGCAGAAGATCGAGCAAGTCGTGCGCCTGATCCGGTCCAAAGGCGTCGGGGTCTACTTCGTGACGCAGAACCCGCGCGACCTGCCCGAAAGCGTTCTGGCGCAGCTGGGTAACCGCCTGCAGCACGCCCTGCGCGCCTACACACCGGNCGANCGCAAAGGCGTACGCGCCGCGGCGCAATCCTTCCGCGAGAATGAGAATTTCGACACGGAGGAAGTGATCACACAGCTGGGCGTCGGCGAGGCGCTCGTCTCAACGCTGGACGCCAAGGGCGCNCCAAGCATTGNGCAGTGGACGGTNATTCGTCCNCCNGCTTCCCGTNTGGGCCCGGCAACGGAATCNGAACGCAAGAACGTNCAGAATGCGAGCCCCGTTGCCGGCAAGTACGAAAAGGTGATCGACCGCGAGTCCGCCTATGAAGTGCTGGAAGCGCGCGAAGCAAAGGCCGCCAAGGAAGCCGAGGAATTGGCGAAAAAGGAAGCCAAGGTCCAAGCAGCGCTGGACAAGAAGAAAAAGAAGACCACGCGCCGCAGCTCGCGCCGCATGAGCTCTCTGGAAAAGGCTGGCAATCAGGCCGCCCGTACAGCAAGCCGCGAGATTGTCCGCTACGTGCTTCGCGGCATCATGGGCACGTTCAAACGCTGAATGGGCAAACGCTAATTGCGATCAGTTCGGCAGGCGACCGGTGTCGGTTTCGTCGTCCGAATAATCGTCTTCATCCGCCGTCGTGTCGCCATCCATCGCATCGAGCTCGTCTGGCGCGTTCATGTCTTCAGTATCTGATGTGTACACGACGTCATCTTCAANGCCGTCATCATAGGAGCCGTTGGCAAAGTCTGCTGCTTCGTCGGCGGTCTCGATAGCCATGACTTCCTCAGTCTTCGGCTTGCGCTTCCAGAACGGTGCCCGCGGGTCTGCCTTGCGGTCATATCGCATGCTGTAATATTCGTGNGCTGTATGGGTCAGCGGACGTGGTGTCAGGTGCAGGCCATACTGGCGCAGGCGCTCGACCACTTCATCGCGCAGATGCATGCCGGGGAAAGAGGATGCGGCAAAGCCNTGCTTTTTCATCCAGTCCCGCACGTGCCAGCTGCGCACNGTGCCNGCCTCGGACGGACGGACGCCNGCATGTTCTTCCCACATGTAAAGTGTCGCGATGCCGTTGATGGTTGCGTCCATCGCGTCGTCCAATGTCGCCCCGAGGTCGCGTTTCTGCGCAAGCGCNGCGCGCAGGGCCATCTTGCGCGCTTCAAGCTCCTGATATGTTGCGCCGATCACGGCGATGGCATTGCGGTTGGTCTTGATCAGGGATGCGTTCACACCGTCCAGCTGTGGGTGCTGAACCGGAAGCAGCACATCCGGCCCGGCTTCCTGCGTGTCGACGATCTGGGCAACTTCNTTGACCATGCGCTGAAGGTTGATGCGCATTTCGTGGCTGACGCCATCGAGCGCAGAGATCGCGCCGTCGCGCTCCTCATCCCGGAACCGCCAGAGCTGCCAAGCGATCAGCAAGGCCGCCGCGATCAGCAGGCAGAGCCCGCCGGTGAAGAAAGTGTAGAATTGCGCTTCGCTCATTCTGAGGTCCCCTAACGCGTTCGCCGTTTACCATGCCTCCCCGCATGGCATTCGGTTAAGTGTTGGTAAACCTTAGCCGTTGAGAGCGCGCCCGGCAATCACCTGAAGCCTGTCCAGCATTTCCGGATCGCGCGCCGATGGCGCGGTGATGAGCGCATAGTCCAGGCAGGTGTCCGTTCCGTTCGGATCAGGTGTACGCTCTGTGCCGGACAGGCGCTCAGCCAGTTCGACCACGGCCTTGCGCGCCAATGCGCTGTTCTGGCCCATGATTTCCAGCACATTGGTTACTGAGACCGCCTCGGTCTCTGCGCGCCAGCAATCATANTCAGTCACCATGCACAGGATGGCATAGGGCAGCTCCGCCTCGCGGGCGAGCTTGGCCTCCGGCATGGCGGTCATGCCGATCACATCGCAGCCCCATTGGCGATAGAGCTTCGATTCGGCCAGTGAGGAGAATTGCGGGCCTTCCATCGCCAGATAGGTGCCGCCNCGATGCATCTTTGCGCCCACCGCCTCAGCCGCGTCGGCTGCGAGACCCGAGAGGCGCGGACANACCGGCTCNGCCATCGAGACATGGGCCACCATACCGGCCCCGAAAAAGGTCTTGTCGCGCGCAAAGGTGCGGTCAATGAACTGGTCAGCGGCCACGAACTCGCCGGGGGCGTAGACTTCCTGCAGGCTGCCACAGGCGGAGATGGACAGGATGTCGGTCACGCCTGCCGCCTTCAGCGCCGCGATGTTGGCGCGGTAAGGCACGTCTGTCGGCGTGATTCGGTGGCCCTTGCCATGACGCGGCAGGAAGACCAGCTCCACCTCCCCTATCCGGCCACGTACCAGCGCGTCAGATGGCTTGCCCCAGGCCGTCTCGACCTGTTCCTCGCGGCGGTCTTCCAGACCATCAATCTCGTACAGGCCGGAGCCGCCGATAATGCCGAGGGTCCATTTGCTCATCTATCACTCCCAGAATCGAAAACCCCGCCCTTGGATCAGCCAGGGGCGGGGTCGTCAATTCAAAGAAGCGTCAGCAGCCTAGTGCTCTACGTTGCGCCAGATACGCTTGTAGGAGAACCAGAGCAGGATCGCGAGAATGCCGAGATAGACCATCACGGCCAGGCCCAGCGACCGGCGGTTGCCTTGCTTTGGCTCACCGGCCCAGGCCAGGAATTGCGCAACGTCGTAGGACATCTGTTCGATCGTGGCTTCGGTGCCGTCGCTATACTCGACGCGGCCCGGAACCAGCTGCGGTGGCATCGCCAGGAAGCCGCCCGGAGGCGCGTGGCGTGGGTCGCCTTCGAATTGTGGCACCGTGTCGCCCGGCATGTACGGGTTGTAGTACTGGCCGACATTCTGGATCAGGTAGCCTTCATAGTGATGATCATCGCCGTGGCCAATGTGCAGCTTGGACGTATCGATCACGGTCTGGACTTCCGCCGGGGCGTCGTCGGTCGCCTCGGTGACCACGCGCTCCTTGAAGACTTCGTCGTCCGGATATCCAGCCAGCAGGCTGTAGACATAGGACGCGCCGCCGTGGCGGGCTTTCGTGATGACTGACAGATCCGGCGGAACGGCGCCGCCATTGGCCGCGCGGGCCGCATTGTCGTTCGGATACGGGCTGCGGAACCGGTCAGCTGGCGTTGCCGGGCGGAAATCATAGTCACCGGCCTCGTTCGGGGTCGGGCTGAGGATTTCGTTCTGCGCGGCAAGCGCCTTCACAAACGGGTTGTCGTTCGGGTTCGGATAGTCCGGGTCGTAGAACGGGCCACCCGGATCGCCGAGATTGCGATAGCTGAGCAGCTTCATCGAGTGACAGGACGAGCAGACTTCCTGATAGACCTGATACCCGCGCTGCAGCGAAGCCTGGTCGAACTGACCGGTTACGCCTTCAAAGGGCCAGCCCTCTTCCGGAGCGTGCGGGTGAGCGGCACCACCGGCAGCGTGAGCTGATGCGGCGATCATGAGGCCGGCAAGACCGGCGGTGAGAATGCGGAACGCTTTCATGATTATCCCCAAAGCTCCCTATTCAGCCGGTACGGCCGACGCCGACGCTTTTTCGCGTTTCAGCACGGATTTATGGATGGATTCCGGCAGTTCCTTCGGCTTCTCGGTCAGGCCGAGGAAGAACAGAAGGAAGAAGAAGCCGAAATAGCAGAAGGTCAGGATCAGCGAGAAGTGGCGGAACATGAATGTCGGTGCCGGCACAGCTGCCAATGACGGGTTCGAGTCGGCCGGAAGGCTTTCCATGAACCGTTTCGCGTCGACATAGGCTTCGCCGCCGCCCTTGTATTCGCTGGTCGCTTCCTGGCCATCAGCCGTGTAGCTGACCACCAGTTTCGGATCGCCCTGCAGCGCCGGGATCACCGGATCATCCGGGTTGGCCGCGCCACACCAGCCGAGCAGCAGGCAGACGGCGACAAAGCCGAAGAAGAACTGCTTGGCTACCGGACGGTAGCGCATGGACTTCACTTTCGACGTGTCGAGCCAAGGCAGGATGAACAGGACCGCGATGGCCGCAAACATGAAGATCACGCCGAGCAGCTTGGCCGGGATCGGGCCGAGGTCGAAGGTGATGGCGCGCAGGATGGCGTAGAATGGCAGCAGGTACCATTCCGGCACGATGTGCGCAGGCGTCACCAGCGGGTTGGCTTCGATATAGTTGTCAGCATGGCCCAGAACGTTCGGGGCGTAGAAGACGAAGACAGCAAACATGATCAGGAAGATCACGATCGCGAAGGCGTCCTTCACCGTGTAGTATGGGTGGAACGGCACAGTGTCTTTCGCAACATCCTGTACTTCGACGCCGGTCGGGTTGTTGTTGCCCGGCACGTGAAGCGCCCAGACGTGCAGGATGACTGCGCCAGCGATCATGAAGGGCAGCAGATAGTGCAGCGAGAAGAAGCGCTGCAGCGTCTGGTTACCGATGGACGGTCCGCCAAGGATCCATGTCTGGAGGCTTTCACCNACCAGCGGGATCGCGCCGAACAGCGAGGTGATCACGTTGGCACCGTGATAGGACATCTGGCCCCAAGGCAGCATGTAGCCAAGGAACGCGGTCGCCATCATCAGCAGGTAGATCACACAGCCGAGAATCCACAGGACCTCGCGCGGCGCCTTGTANGAGCCGTAATAGAGCCCGCGGAACATGTGCAGGTAGACCGCCAGGAAGAACATGGAGGCGCCGTTTGCGTGGATGTAACGCAGCAGCCAGCCATAAGGCACGTCGCGCATGATGCGCTCGACCGAGGCGAACGCGCCATCGACGCTGGCTTCGTAGTGCATGGCCAGAATGATGCCGGTAACGATCTGNACGACGAGACAGACGGCGAGGATGCCGCCAAACGTGTACCAGTAGTTCAAATTCTTCGGCGTCGGGAAATTGATGGCCGTGTCCTGGGCAAACCGGACAATCGGCAGACGCGTATCAAGCCATTTCGTGAAGGCGTTGGTCGGCGTGTAGGAGGATTCGTGTCCACTCATCTGCGGTATCCTTCCCTTAAAGCGAAATATTGATCACGGAATCGGACACATATTTGTAGTCCGGAACCGGGAGGTTTGTAGGGGCCGGGCCTTTGCGGATGCGGCCAGACGTATCGTAGTGCGAGCCGTGGCATGGGCAGTACCAGCCACCGAAATCACCTGTGTTGCCCTGCGCAGGACCGACCGGGACACAGCCGAGGTGCGTACAGGAGCCGGACGTGACCAGAATGGCCGGGTTCAGCGATCCATCGCCCTTGGGGCGCAGGCGCTCGTCATCCGTCTGCGGGTCACGCAGCGTTGCGACATTCACGGAGTCCGCAGCTGCGATCTCAGCCGCCGTACGGTGACGCACGAAGAACGGCTTGCCGCCGATCAGAACGCGAATCTCGCCGCCCAGCGGGATCTTGGAGACGTCGACATCCAGTGCCGAAGCCGCCTTGGTGTCCGCAGCCGGGTTCCACTGGTCTACAGCGGCCCAGGCAAACATGGCAGCACCACCAAAGGCAGCTGCACCCGTGGCGATATGAATGAAATTGCGGCGATCATCATCGATCGTCTCGCCGTGGTCGTGTGAGGGTGTATCAGTCACGCTTATCCCGTCCCTTGCGAAGGCAGAAATTTGGGCCCGTAATACAGGAGCCTGCCCCATTGCACATTGCGGCAAGTGGGCGCGGTTGCCTCCCCATAAACTTCTAATGTCTGCGCGTTATCCTGACTTTAAGCCTGTGACAACAGGGCGCTTGCAAGAGTCGCACGCCTCGCGCCATGTGTCGCACCATGACAGACGGCAATCTCGACACCCAGAAATCCCGCGCCCGCGAGTGGTTCAGATCCCTGCAGGCCGACATTTGCGCCCGATTCGAAGCGCTCGAAGACGCCGCAGACCGCCCGCTCTACTCCGGCGCTCCCGGCCGGTTTGAGCTGACCGANTGGAAACGCGGCGATGGCAGCGAAGATCTTGGCGGGGGCCGTATGGGCCTGATGCGCGGGAAAGTGTTCGAGAAGGTCGGCGTCCACTTNTCTGAAGTCTATGGCACCTTCTCCGAAGCGTTTGCAGCGCAGATCCCCGGTGCGGATCAGTCTGAGGGTCGCTTCTGGGCGTCGGGCATTTCTCTCATCGCCCATCCGCGCAATCCGAAAGTGCCCGCTGCGCACATGAATACGCGCATGCTGGTGACCAGCCAGTCCTGGTTCGGGGGCGGCGGAGACCTCAATCCCCTGCTCGACTACCAGCGCGATCAGGCCTTCGAGGACAGTGTCGACTTCCACGCNGCCATGAAGGCAGCCTGCGACACGCACGAGGCCGCCGATTACGCGCAGATGAAAGAAACCTGCGACACCTATTTCCACCTGCCGCATCGCNATGAACCGCGCGGCACGGGTGGTATTTTCTACGACCGCTTCAATTCGGGCGACTGGGACGCTGATTTCGCCTTCACACAACAGGTCGGTTCACAATTCGCGGACATCTACCCGCGACTGGTGGCACGCCGCATGAACGAGACGTGGAGCGAGGCACAGCGCGAGGAACAGCTGATCCAGCGCGGCCGCTATGTGGAGTTCAATCTGCTCTATGATCGCGGCACGACCTTCGGCCTCAAGACTGGCGGCAATGTGACGAGCATNCTCTCCTCCATGCCACCTGTCGTNAAATGGCCNTAGCGCGTCAGCCCGTNTCGCAATAGCGGGCGTCGCCGCCNGGCAATTCGATGGGGACGCTGCGTTCCTTCACAAGCGTAAAATAGTCTTCTTCCTGTGTCGGTCTCAGATAAATGGCGATGCGGGGATNCTTGAACGGGTTTGCGCCCGGCTTCAGGCAGGGGCGCGTGGTGACGCTGACCGACAGGCTTTTCTGTCCGGGCGTTTCCTTCAGGCTGAGCATGTGGGCNCGAAANTCATCCATGCGCGGGGCATCCTTGGGGTCGACGCGCATCCGGTGAATAGAGAACCCTGCCTTGGCGCGCTGTGTCAGGAATTCTGTCGGGCTGCCGGGGACAGGCTGCAGGTGAAACAATTCCTCGCGCGTCTCATCCCCTTCTTCCTGCCAAACCGTCAGCACCAGCGTGGCGCCATCTTCTGGCAGGTCGAAATCATCCGGCGCGCGAACGGCAACCTCGATCTGGTTCGCATCCATCGAGACAGGGTCCATCGCCGCCAGTCTGGGCAGGCTGGTAACCGGCACGCTCATACAGGCCGGGATCAGNCCAATAAGGCCCGTTGTGAGCAAAACCCTTGCAGCGGAAACAAACATCGAGATACCTTTCCTCAAGAAGAAATTCACGTAAAACATGAATTATTGATTGGCAAGGATGAAATATGAGCCCTCGCAACTTGTTGCCTGATCGCACACGCATGACCTGCAGGATCCTGAAATGGCTGTCTCTCGCTGTCGTCGCGATGATCGTGGTCACCTATTTCGCCGCAGACATTACNGCCGCCATGACGGATGCGATCTGGGCCGGACTTCAGCCGCAGGTGCGCGATGATGTGACCTACACCTCCGGCAAGAAGCTGATGCTGCAGTCCTTGTCCGCAGTCGGCTATTTCAGCCTGGCGCTGATCGCGCTGGGCGCCGCNCGCGTGTTCGGCGTGTTCCAGAAAGGCGTCGTTTTCGCACCCGCTGCAGTACGCGCCGTGCGGTTCCTGGGGATCATGGTGTTTGTGTTCGCTGCCATCCAGCTCGTCCTGCCGACACTGATGGTTCTGGCCATCACTTATGACAATGGCGAGGACAAACGCGCCCTGACCATTGCCATCAATTCCAAGGAGCTGATCCTGCTCATGATTGGGGCCATTATCATGGTGATCGGACAGGTTCTCACTCAGGCGACGGACATCGCCCAGGAAAACGAGCAATTCATCTGATGGCCATCATTGTCCGCCTCGATGTGATGCTCGCCCTGCGCAAGATGAAGTCCAAGGAGCTTGCTGCAGAGATTGGCATTTCAGAGCAGAACCTGTCGCAACTGCGACAGGGCCATGTGAAGGGAGTCCGGTTTGAAACCCTGGACAAGATCTGCGCCGTTCTGGACTGCAAACCGGGCGACATACTGGATCGGGAAGACGACTAAATCCGGCCAGCGCGTCCGCTTTTTGGGCAGCGGTGTGAAAACCTGATCAGGATCAAGGCATTGCCGCGCCGATTAACGTCTTGGAAATGACGGACGCTTCGTTTCGGAGTATGATCATGGTCAATGGTCCCGAACGCGAAAGCCTTTCCCTGGGGGGCAGGGATACTGCTCCTGCTAGCGACGGCAACAACCGCCGCAGCAGGAGCAGTGATTTCGGGGGGAAGTTCAGACCCCTGGTACAACGCGCTCAACAAGCCCTTCCTGACGCCACCTGATATCGTTTTCGGACTGGTTTGGCCGGTCCTGTTCATCCTGATGGCAGCCGGCGCCTTGATCGTGCTGGATCGGGCGGGCTCGTTTGAACGCGCTGTCAGCCCACTTGGGCTGTACTATGCGATGCTTGTGTTCAATGCCGCCTGGAGCTTTGCATTCTTCGGCTTGAATGATCTGCTGCTGGCGCTCGGAATACTCGTGGCGCTCTGGCTGTTGATTGTCGCCATGATGCAGGATTTCTGGAGATTTGCGCCGCTCGCCGCGCTGCTGCAGATCCCGTATCTCATCTGGATCAGCTTTGCGGGCTATCTGAACGGCTTCATCCTGTTCGCGAACTGAGGTGCGCCAGCAATTCGCCCCGCGTCAGGGTGAAGTCAGAGGCGACCCAGTCCGCCTCCAGCGCCCGCAAGCACGCACCAATCTCGGGCCCTTTCAGGCCTGCCGCCAGCGCATCATCGCCGCCGATTGGAAACTCCGGCCGGGTCCAGCCAGCAGCAGCCCGGCGCACCGCCTGAAACGCCTCGCCCTGCGACAGCTGCGCAGCTTCGATCAAGGCGCGATCTTCCACCGCCTCTGGCCCATGCCGGTAGAACATCTGCCGAAGCGCCTGCGCATCTGCGCCGAGAACATGAGCCAGTGCCGGGTCCGCCCACGCGGTGAGCCGGTCCGCCTCTGCATTTGACAGCCTGAGATGGGTCGTCATCTGTCGCACATCACGCACGCGGCGGGGCGTCATCGCCATCAGCCGCTGCAACGGATCAGGCTCCAGCCTGGCCCCCTGCTCTACCGCGACGAGTGATGGCATTTCAGACGCTGTCGCGCCCGGCAATACAATGTCCAGAATGCCGGTCTCATCCATTGCGAGCAGGGCCTCTGACGGGCCCGGCGCTTCCATCAAACGCTTCAGCTCTTTCCAGATCCGTTCGGCCGCAATTCTCGTGAGGCCCTCTTTCTGGCGCTCACAGGCCGCGAGGCCGTCTGCATCCATCCCGGCCCCATACCAGGCATTGAAGCGGAAGAAGCGCAAGATGCGCAGATAGTCTTCACGCAGGCGCTGGTCGGCGTCACCAATGAAGATCACGCGGCCCTCGATGGCGTCGGCAATCGAGCCCTGCACGACTTCATGCAGCTGGCCATCGGGGCTGGCATAGATCGCATTCAGCCGGAAGTCGCGGCGCTCGGCATCCTCGGCCCAGTCCTGTGTGAAGGCGACCACCGCACGGCGGCCATCGGTCTCGACATCCCGGCGCAGGCTGGTGATCTCGAAGGGGCGCCCGTCATGTATCGCGGTAATGGTGCCGTGTTCGATCCCCGTCGGGATGGCGCGAATCCCTGCTGCTTCCAGTGCAGCTTTTGTCGCGCCCGGTTCCAACTGTGTGGCGATGTCGATGTCGTCAACTTTCGCGCCGCGCAGCTGATTGCGGACGCANCCACCCACAAAGCGAGATCCGCCCGGTTTCGCCGCTTCCAGCGCCGCCATGACCGCGCGCGTGCCCGGCCAGTCCAGCCATTCCGCAGACAGGCGCTCAGTTTGCGTCATCATCCGGCCGCACAATATCCGGCGTCTCGGCGTCCGGATCCGGCGCGATAATGGTCGGCTCCTCGTCGGGGCGCGTCGCATCTTCGGTGTTCGGGGCCGTCGCGCGGATTTCCCCGGCATCATGGATCTCGGTTCCGGGACCGGTTGCCCCGCGCGCAGATCTCACGCCATCGCGCTCNAGCGGAATGCCGACATTCCGCACGTCGTGTTCGCAAGGGTAATCGCGCGCAGGAATCAGTTTGCCATTCTCCAGCCGTGCAGGCTCATGGCAGATGTCGCGCTCCTTGGGCTCCAGCAGGATCAGCACGAACCACGCAACCGTCGCCAAACCGATACCGCACAGGAACAGGATATTAATCGGCCATTTCCGCTTGCCCTCCTGCTGGGCATTGGACGTTGCCAGCAGATAGAGCCCGAACACGATGAACGGGATCGAAAAGATGAAAAGCTCAAAGACGATGCGTCCGGCCAATGTAGACTGCCCTCCGGTTTGTTTATTCTAGATAAGGCGTTGCCGGACCGAGCAAAACCCTAAATGCCGCACCGATCAATCATCATAGACGGTATGGTAGAGCTTGCGGATGATTCCTGCCGTCACGCCCCAGATGCGAAACCCGCCATGCGGCATCTCGTAGAACTGGCGTTCCTTGCCCCGATAAACCGCTCTGCCNACCTGATGATTGGCAATGTTCATCAGGAAATCGAGCGGNGTTTCAAACACGTCTGCCACTTCTGTCGGGTCTGGTGTCGGCTCGAAGTCGGATGGCAGCAGGCCCACNACCGGCGTGATACGAAAGCGCGTCCCGGTGACATAGGGCGCGCCGCGGCCGAGCACGTCCACATCTGACGGGCGCACACCCACCTCTTCNTCGGCTTCGCGCAGCGCCGCAGCGACCTCATCCACATCGACCGGATCGATCTTGCCGCCCGGAAAGGCCACCTGACCGGCATGCGTAGCCATTGTATCCGGGCGCAGGGTCAGCAAGGCGGTCGGGCCGGATTTGCGCGGGATCACCCCGATCAGCACAGCCGCAGGCCGGATGAGGCCCAGATCCTCAGGCGTCAGGAACTCCATATCGCCATATTCGGTGAGCTGCGCTTCCCCGCGCGGCGGGTCCAGCCGGTCACTGACGCGCGTCAGGAAATCGTCGAGCCCGTTCCAGCTCATGCCGCGTCAGCCTGCTGATCCAAGCGGAAAGAAGCTGCCCTGACTCCATACGCCGAAGGTATCGCTGCCATCCGGCGCGGGCTCTGCCAGTTCGGCGAGTTCGTAGAAGACCGGTCGCGTGAGTTTGGCTTCAAGCTGTCCGCGCACGAGGACATAGGGCGAAGGCTCTCCGGTTTCCGGGTCGGTTTCAATCCGCAGCGGCGCATCCGGCCCTGCCAGGGTCACATCGCCCAGATTGGTCACGAAGGCCAGCGTCTGTTGCGGTCCGGGCTCCCCTGCCCGTTCGACCCGCACAGCGGTGAACGGCGCGTCTTCGACATGGACGATCACTTTTTCGTAGGGCGTGACGAGCCAGATCTTGCCGTCGGGATCCTGTCTTAGAATGCGGGAAAACAGCTTCACCAGCTTTTCGCGATTGATACGGCCGCCCTCATGCCACCAGCTGCCATCGGCGCGGATTTCCATGTCGATGTCTGCCGTGCGGTCCGGATTCCACAAATGGACGGGGGGCAGCTTGCCCTCTACCTTGCCATCGGGAAGGATCGCTTTAAGCGTCTCTTCGAGACTGATTGTGGTTGTGGCACTGGAATTCACATTTTGCTCCGCCATGATCCGGCCTTAGACATAGGTTTGTTTATTCAGGACGAAAAGCCGGAGGCGCCCTTTTGATGGCCGATACTGAACAGGTAAGTGATGCAATCGTGGCCGAAGCCGAAGCCGCCGCAGAGACGCTGGCGCAGGTAAAAGCCGAAATTGCGAAGGCAGTGTTCGGGCAGGACCGCGTGGTGGAATTGTCGCTCGCCGCCGTTCTGGCCGGGGGGCATGCCCTGCTGATCGGCGCGCCGGGCCTGGCCAAGACACGCCTTGTGGAAGCGATGGGCACGGCGCTGGGCCTGGCCAATCAGCGCATCCAGTTCACGCCCGATTTGATGCCGTCAGACATCATCGGCTCTGAAGTTCTGGACGAGAGCCCGAGCGGGCAGCGCACGTTCCGCTTTCTCAAAGGGCCGATCTTCACCCAGCTGCTGATGGCCGACGAAATCAACCGCGCCAGCCCGCGCACCCAGTCTGCGCTTTTGCAGGCCATGCAGGAGCGTCATGTGACCGTCGCTGGCGTGCGCCATGATTTGCCCGCGCCCTTCCATGTGCTGGCGACGCAGAACCCGATTGAGCAGGAAGGCACCTATCCCCTGCCCGAAGCGCAGCTTGACCGGTTCCTGTTGAAGATTGATGTCCAGTATCCGGATCTCGATACGGAGCGCCGCATCCTGATCGAAACCACAACGGGCGAGGACAATATCGTCCGCCCGGCACTNGATGCNGAGCGNNTGATCGCGCTGCANAGCCTCGTTCGGCGGATGCCGGTAGGCGAGAAGATCGTGTCGACGATCCTGGCGCTGGTGCGGGATGCCCGACCGGAACAGACGAGCGACGAGCGCGTGAAGCGGCTTGTCGACTGGGGCCCATCCCCACGCGCGGGCCAGGCCCTGATGCTGGCGGCGCGGAGCCGCGCGCTGCTGCGCGGCCGTCTTGCACCCAGCATCGAGGATGTCGAGGCGCTGGCCGAACCCTGCCTCGGCCACCGTATGGCGATGCGCTATGACCCGACGGGCGAAGCGCCNANCCTGACCGATCTGATCAATGACCTTGCCCGGAAGGTTGGCTAGCGCTCCCGGAATGACACCTGCCCGCGAACTTCAACACGTATCCAGCCTCGCCCTCATGGCTGCGTGCCTTATGGCCTGTTCGCAGCAAGCCCCATCGGCTGCATCTACAAATTTCGATTCCTGCCTGATCACACATATGGCAGCAATCGCGATGCTTCAGGATGCCGCCGATAAAGACAGCACAGAACTACGAAAAGCCGTGATAGCCAGTCAGAACGAATTGTTGCGAGACGATACGATAGACAAAGACGAACTTGCTCAGCGTACATCTGTACTCATGCACGCCTATTCGGACGCGGCCAATGTCGCACTTGCTGAAGCCGAAGCCACCGGCACGCCGATGCAAACACTTTCTGCGAACGCTATTGCGTGCGGAAAAGCGGTAACCGCATGAATAGCTCCGCCGACCTTCGCTCAGAAGCCGAGAGCCTTGCCCGGCAATTGCCCGGCCTGAACTTCAAGGCCGAGGCAAGCGAGGCTGCGCATATCGGCTCGGCCGGGCGCAGGCGGCCGGGCACCGGCGAGCATTTCTGGCAATATCGNCGCTACGCACAGGAAGACGCCGCAGACCGGGTCGACTGGCGCCGCTCGGCCAAGGGCAATGAATTGTTCGTACGCGAAACAGAATTGGAAACCGCGCGCACGGTGCTGTTNTGGTGCGATGATGCGGCGGGCTTTCGCTGGAAGGGCGAAGGCGACCTGCGGACCAAGGCCGAGGAAGCACAGCTTCTGATGCTGGCACTGGGCATTCTGATGTCAAAGGATGGCGAGCGGATCGGCATGCTGGGCGCAGGCCGGTCTGCCAGTTTTGGCAAGAAGGCCGTTGCGCGACTTGCCGAAGATCTCGAGCGTGGCACGAATGGGCAATTCCCTTCTCCCCCACGCTCCGCCGCGACGCTGGTGCTGGCGTCAGACTTCTACGCTCCGCTTACGGAATGGCAGGNAAGGCTTGCGCCGCTGGCGGCNAAATGCCCGGAAGGCGTTCTGCTGGCCGTGTCCGCGCCGATCGAAGAGGACTTTCCCTTTGAGGGCCGCACGAAACTGAGCCGGCCGGGCACGGGCATCGACCGCATNCTGGGCCGCGCCGAAACCATGCGAGACACCTATTTGCGCCGCTTCTCCGAACAGCGCGACGGGCTGAGGAAACTGGCCACCCAATTCGGCTGGAGACTGGTGACGCATACTGTCGGGCAATCCTCGCTGGAGGGTGCCGCGCGCCTGAAAGCACAGATCGAAACCTTCGGAGCGAAATCATGACGGCGCTCGGCCCATTCCTGCTCGGTGCGCCCTGGGCGCTTGCCGCGCTCGCCGCGCTGCCGCTGATCTGGTGGATCCTGCGCGCGACGCCACCTGCCCCGCGCCATGCCGAATTGCCGTCGATGCAATTGCTGGACGGGATCGAACCGCAGGAAGAAACCCCGGCGCGCACGCCTTGGTGGGTCTGGCTGATCCGCACACTGGCAGTCGCCGCTGCGATCCTTGGACTATCGCAACCGGTCTATGCACCGGGCGCACAGACGGAAACGGCAGAGGGCACCGGAAGCCTTCTCATTGTCGTGGATAATGGCTGGTCTTCTGCGCCGCGTTGGCCGGACCTGATCAATGCCGCNACCGCCACGCTGGACAGCGGAAACCGCGACGCGCCGGTTCACCTGTTGCTGACCGCNCCGCAACAATTCAATCCGGACCCGGCCGAACGCATTTCCCGCGCGGACATGGCCAAACGCCTCGCTTCCCTGCGTCCGCAGGCCTGGGCACCAGACCGCGCCGATGCATTGGCACGACTGCGCGATTCCACCTTTACGCCCGACCGCATCTTCTGGGCCAGCGATGGTCTGGAAGGACGCAACGGACAGCGCTTCGCGCAGGAGCTCTCCAGCATTGCGCCGCTGACCGTCTANGCTGCTGCGCCGACNGGGCCCGTCGTGATTTCCAGCATCCGGTCCCAGACAGATTCGGTCTCTGTTACAGCGAGGCGCGCAGACGCCCGCGGCGTAACAACGGGCTATGTTTCTGCCCTGACCATTGACGGCTCGGCNCTTGCCACCGCTCCCCTGGACTTTGCCGATGGGCAGAGCGAAGCCGTCGCAGAGTTCACGATCCCTGCTGCAGCGTTGGCGCGGGTGGCCCGGTTCAATGTCACCGGGCAACAGGGCGCGGGCACGGTCTGGCTCTGGGATTCGGCGGACCGCTCCCGCAGGGTTGGTCTGGTCGATGCGGGCGCGTCTGCGCAACCGCTGCTGTCCGACATGCATTATATCCGCAAGGCGCTGGAGCCCTTCGCGACCATATCCGAAGGCAGCATCGAAAACCTCGTCGCCGCCTCCCCCGATGCGATTATCATGAGTGATGTCGGCCAGATCCTGCCGCAGGATGCCGAACTGCTGAATACATGGGTGGAAGACGGCGGCGCGCTGATCCGCTTTGCCGGTCCGCGGCTCGCCGCGCAGGGAGATGACCTCTTGCCAGTAGCGCTGCGCAGGTCATCGCGCGCGCTCGGCGGCGCGCTCGCCTGGGACGAGCCCCAGGCCATGGCGTCTTTTCCTGAAGCGTCTCCCTTTGCCGGCCTTTCCGTGCCGGGCGATGTGCGCATCAAACAACAGGTTCTCGCCCGTCCGGGACCGGAACTTGCATCCAAGACCTGGGCGCGACTCGCAGATGGCTCGCCGCTTGTCACCGCCGACACGCGCGGCAATGGCACGCTGATCCTGTTTCACACCACCGCTGGGCCGGACTGGGCAGACCTTGCCTATTCCGGCACCTTCTCGCAGATGCTGCGCCGGTCCATTGCCGCCGGGCGCGGCGAAGCGGTGGGCGACGCGGAAGGCGCGTACACGCCATACCTGACCCTGGACGGGTATGGCCGCTTGTCCGCTGCCGGACCGAATGCTGCGCCATTAAAAGCCGTCGATTTTGCGGAGACGGTATTGTCGGAATCCCACCCGCCCGGTCTTTATCGGGGGCCTGCCGGAACCCGCGCACTGAATGCTGGCGCAGGGCAGCGCCCAAGACTGATTGCCGAATGGCCGCTATCGGCGCGCCTGCTCGGCGATGCAGAGGCGCGCTCGCTGCGACTGGCCGGACCGCTGCTGACTCTGGCGGCATTATTGCTGGCACTTGACCTGTTCATCGCCCTGTTCGTTGCTGGACGACTCCGCCGGTTCGGACGGAGCGCCGCGACCGCCTGCATCCTGATCGGAGGAGCGATGGTCGCCCTGCCCGGCCCGGACGCCGTGGCCCAGCCCTACCAGTACGAGCTGCTGCCCGATGGAACATATCGCCGTGTTGATACGAGTCCGGACGTCATTCGTCTGCCGTCTACAGGCAATTCAACGCAGAAGGAAATCGACGCGGCGCTGGAAATGCGGCTGGCCTTTGTCGAGACCCCTGANGGTAACCTGAACCGTCGAACCGAAGCCGGGCTGTCCGGTCTGACCAGCATATTGCGGATGCGTACCTCGGTTGAGCCCGCCGACCCACATGGTGTGAATCTGGAAACGGATTCGCTTGAACTCTACCCGCTGATCTACTTCAACGTACCGGAGTCCATGCCCCCCCTGTCAGAAACAGCAATTGCAAATCTCAACACCTATCTCCGCTCCGGGGGCGCTCTGGTGATCGACACCCGCGCGGGCGGGACCATCGGTTCACAGACCGATGTCAGCAGACTTGAAACCTTGCTCGAAGGCCTTGATGCGCCGCCCCTGCAAACAGTGGGCGAGAATCATGTCCTGACTCGCAGCTTCTACTTGCTGAACGACTTTCCCGGCCGGTATGCCCAGCGCAGCCTCTGGATCGAACAGGCCGGTGACGCAAGCGCTCCGCGCGGCGACGGCGTTTCACGGCTGATCATCGGAGATGCTGACTGGGCATCCGCATGGGCGGTCGATGCGCAGGGGCGCGATCTTTACTCCGTAGACGGCGGCGCAGAGCAAAGGGAAATGTCCCGCCGCTTTGGCGTGAACCTCGTCATGTATGTCCTGACCGGCAGCTACAAGGATGATCAGGTTCACATACCCGCCTTGCTGGAACGGCTGGGGGATGGTGAAGATCCTGATGACGAGCCCGTTGAACTACCCAGCCGCATTCTGGATGGGGGCCCGTGATGATTGATGCGACCCGTCTCGGCTTCGAGCCCTTCCTTGGCTGGCCAATCCTATGGGCTATTGTTGCCATCGCGGCGCTCGCCTGGATTGCCTATGCCATCTTGCGAGGCCGCGCATGGCTGACCCGCGGACTGGCCCTGACCCTGGTGGCCGCGGCCCTCTCGAACCCGTCGCTGGTAAAAGAGGAAAGAGAACCCCTTCCCTCGGTTGCGGCGGTGATCCTCGACCGGTCCGAAAGCATGGAATTTGGCGCGCGCGAGACAGCTGCCACCGCAGCCTATGCGGCGCTGACCGCTGAACTTGAGGCGGACCCGAGCCTCGAAGTACGCTTGATGGAAAGTGATCCAGGCGCCGATGGCACCAATCTCTACGGCGCGCTGGAAGGCCTCATGGCCGATGTTCCGCGTGATCGCATTGCCGGGGCCATCCTGATCACGGATGGTCAAATTCATGATTTGCCGGATCCGGACTCGGATGAACGGCATATCGGCCCATTGCATGGCCTGATCGTAGGCGATCCAAACCGGGGCGACCGGCGCGTGTCCATTGTGGATGCTCCGGATTTCGGCATTGTCGGCGAAATGGCAGAACTGGTTNTCCGCNTCGANGATCCCGGCATGCCGGAGGGACGCCCGGTCCAGNTCGAGCTGTCCATCAATGGCGGAACCCCGCGCCGGATGGATGTGACACCGGGCGAAGACACGACCGTGCCGATGGAAATNGAGCGGCGCGGCGAAAACGTCATTGTCGTGGAAACCCCGCCGGGACGCGAAGAACTGACGCTTGCGAACAATCGCACGGCAGCGACGCTTTCTGGCGTCCGCGACCGGTTGCGAGTTCTCCTGGTGACCGGCAAGCCGAACCAGGCCGGGCGCGTNTGGCGNGACCTGCTCAAATCCGACCCGTCGGTAGATCTCGTCCACTTCACGATTCTCCGCCCGCCCTACAAGCTGGATTATACGCCGACGGAAGAGCTTGCCCTGATCGCATTCCCGACAGAGGAATTGTTCGANGACAAGCTGGAAGAATTCGACCTCATCATCTTCGACCAATATGAGCGGCGCGGCGTGATCACCCAGTCCTACCTCGCAAANATGGCCAGATACGTGACGGATGGTGGCGCGCTGCTGATTGCGGCGGGCGAGCCATTTGCCGGGCCGGGAAGTCTTGCCCGATCGCCGCTCGCCTCTGTGCTTCCGGCCACGCCGACAGGGGATATCTATACCGGCGAATACACGCCGGAACTGACCGAACCGGGCAAGCGGCATGCGGTGACGATGCCGTTGGATGGCCGCGAATGGGGCGGCTGGATGCGCTATATCGATGCCGAGGCNCAGGCCGGAGATGTGCTGATGAACGGACCGCGCGGAAAGCCGGTGCTGATCGTTGACCGCGTGGGCGATGGCCGGGTCGGCATGCTGATGACGGACCAGATCTGGCTGTGGGCGCGCGGGCATGATGGNGGCGGNCCGTTTGCCGAACTGATCCGGCGGATCGTGCACTGGATGATGAAAGAGCCCGAACTGGAAGAGCGCAAGCTGAGCCTCGTTGCGGAGGGCGATACAGCGCGCGTGGAGCTGCGCACCTTGCTGGATACCGCGCCGCCGCTTCTGGTCGAGACGCCGGAGGGCAGTTTCCTNGAGCCGCAATGGCGTCAGCAGGCGCCGGGGCAATTCGTGGCCGAGGCGCCGATTGACCAGCTGGGGCTTTACCGCGCCGAGGCGGGCGGGCTGGAAGCTGTCGCGCTGAACGGACCGGCGAACCCGAAGGAATATGCCGATCTTCAGTCCNCGACCGAAGTNCTGGCGCCGATGGCGGATGCAACNGGCGGCGGCGTGTTTCGCCTGAACGAGAGCGGCACGAATCTGCCGGACATTCGCCGNACCGGCGCGCGGGGAAATTCGGCGGGCGGCAACTGGCTNGGCCTGAGAGAACGCGGCGCTTACGCCGTNCGGTCTTCCAGCAGCCAGCCGCTGCTTCCGGGGCTGATCGCGGCGGCGTTCCTGATCGGCCTGTTGCTGCTGGCCTGGCGGCGTGAGGGCCGGTAGGGATACAGATAAAACCGTACAGGAACAAAGGGAGCGCCAAGATGGCCGAGCTGACGCTGGAACAGAAGATCGAGGAATTATGGGCGCGCGAGGCGATTCGCGATTGCCTGTTTCGCTATGCGCGCGGCATTGACCGGGCCGATGAGGCGATGCTCCGCTCTGCCTATTGGCCCGANGGCACGGACCATCATGGGCCGTATCAGGGCAGCGCATCCGGCTTNGTNGACTGGGCGATGAAGACCCTTCCCTATATCGAGCGCGGCATTCACCAGATCCACAACATCCTGATCGAATTCCGCGAGGGCGGCGCCGCGGTGGAGAGTTATTTCTCTGCCTTCCAGCGCCAGCCGGGCGCGGACCGGCAGATGCAGCAATGGGATATGAAGGGCCGCTATCTCGACTGGTTCGTGAAGCGCGACGGCGAATGGCGCATCCTGAACCGGCTGGTCGTGTTCGACTGGACCGAGGAAATGCCGCTGCCGCCGGGCAGCGAGGCCGAGCGCTTCGGCCCGCGCACGCCGATTGGTGCGAGCCATCCGGAAGATGCGGTCTATTCCTTCTTTGAGGGGAAGTAGGGTTTCCGCTTTCCCGGCCGCTTCATCCTTCGACTTCGCTCAGGCTTCGAGGGGCCAGACATCGCACTGCGATGTCCCAGAGAAGGCCCGAAGCGCAAGCGCCGGGCTTTTGCTCCTGATCGCTTCATCCTTCGACTTCGCTCAGGATGAGTCGGTGAATGAGGAAGACTTTGCCTCAAGAGATTAGCTCATCCTGAGCGAAGTCGAAGGAGAGCGGAGCCCGCCGCCAGCGCCAGCGACCGGAGACGCGGATAGCGCCCCGGTAATCAGATGAAATTCTACGGAAAACTCAGGACGAGTCCGGCCAGTCGGCCAGCGCGCGGGTCAGCAGGCTCGGCAAGGCGGTGGAGACGCTGCCCAGCTCTGCGCCGAGGCGGAAATCCCCCGGACTGGGCGGGCAGATCGGGCGCGGCTGCCGCCTTGCCTTCAGCCCGGCCAGATGCCGCGCGAGCCGTTTGGCGGCGCGGTCGGGATGTTTCAGCACACGGTGCAGCGCCACGATCTGTGCAATCAGCGGCGCGGCAAGCACCGGGCCGGAGGGCTGGGCCGACGCGCTGGCCGACCCGGCAAACACCTGGTGCCAGTCTATCAGGCCGGACACCGCCCGCCCGGTGAGGCGCAGGCGAAAGGCGGGCGGCTGAAGCCCCGCGAAACTGTCGGTCACGTCTTCCACGCCATCCGGCAAGCTGTCCGGCTGCGCGGCGGGGGCGCCCTGCCCGCGCCCGGCATGTGCGGTCGGCGCAATTTCCAGCGCGCTGGCCATCAAGGTGATCAGCCGCCGGACAATGGTTTCAATGGCTTTCAGGCGGCTACGCTCCCTGGCGCGCAGGCATTTGGTCACGTGTTTCGGCTCCAGATGCAGCCCGGCCTCCGCCCGCACCCCCAGCAACGCCGTCCGCGCCGCCGCCAGCCCCTGCTCCACAAATGCCTGCATCCCGTTCATGCGAGA
>NZ_NHCK01000015.1:0-35583 GCF_002172815.1 Hyphomonas sp. TMED31
GGTCCTCGAAGTGGGCCGGGTAGATGTCGACCACGTCGCCCTTCACGCGGAATGTGCCGCGTACGAAGTTCATGTCGTTGCGCGTGTACTGATTGGCGACGAGCTGTTCGGCGACGGCGCGCGGATCAATGCGCTGGCCCTCTTCCAGCTTGAACGTCATCGAGGTGTAGGTCTCGACCGATCCGATGCCGTAGATGCACGAGACGGACGCCACGATGATCACGTCATCGCGCTCCAGGATGGCGCGGGTGGCCGAGTGGCGCATCCGGTCGATGGCCTCGTTGATGGAGGATTCCTTCTCGATATAGAGGTCAGAGCGCGGCACATAGGCCTCGGGCTGGTAATAGTCGTAATAGGAGACGAAATACTCGACCGAGTTCTCGGGGAAGAAGGATTTGAACTCGCCATAGAGCTGGGCGGCGAGCGTCTTGTTCGGCGCGAGGATCAGGGCCGGGCGCTGGGTCGCCTCGATGATCTTGGCCATGGTGAAGGTCTTGCCCGTGCCTGTCGCGCCGAGCAGCACCTGGTCGCGCTCGCCTGCGCCGATGCCCTCGACGAGTTCGGGGATCGCGGTGCGCTGGTCGCCCGCCGGCTCGTAGTCGGAATGCACCTTGAAGCGCTTGCCGCCCTCCAGCTTGACCCAGTCCCGGTCAGGCCGGTGCGGGGTCCAGTTGTCAGACGGCAGGGCGCCCGCAGCATCGCGCGCGAACCCATCAAGCGAAAACACGCTGGGCGCTTCAGAAACGCCTTTCGGGGGAGGGGGAGGAGCCATGCCGCCAGATATGGGGCGAGCGAGGGGAGGTGTCTAGGGTGTTCTTGTTGTGTTCGGCTATGCGGAGGCGAAGTTTGCATCACGGCGCCGTTGCCGTTTTATGCGTTCCAGCATTTCGGGTTTGGTCAGCTTAGCTGGCAAAGTAGAGCGGGTTTCAAACAGTTCCTTGAAGATTGCCTGAAGGTCTTGCTTAGTGACTTTGCGGGCAAGAGCATTCAATTCGGCGTCGAACTTTGAGGGCTCTGCTTTCAGTTCTTTCAACTTTCGGGTCAAACTAACATAGTCTTTCGCAGCAGAAGGCAGCTTCTGCTTATTTAGGAATGCGCTGAACTCCAAGATAGACATTGCGCCAAACCTCTTAAGTGCTTTCTCAAGAGCCTCAGCGTCAGCTGTACTGATTTCTAGAGTGTTAATCTTTCCAATCAGTTCTGTAATTTTCATCTTTTAGTCTCCGCAGAAGAATACCAGTAGCACGTTTGAAAACGCGTCTTGCTTCGCCGCTGACATAGTAGGCGATTTGGTCAGAATGCTGTGAGATAGATGACCGGTCTGGGATTCGTGCATTTCTAAGAACGAGTCCTTCTCTATGCCATGTATCTGAAACGGCATCTTCCACTGCCTCCAACTGCTCCAGTTCGGAGGGTTTGAACTTTGGAACTCGTCTGTTCGGTGGGTCTTGATCTATCATCGTGGGAATAACTCCCAAAAGGTTCAGGTAGGGGAAGAGTTCTGCGCGGTGTTCCTCAAACTCCTTTGATAGGTACCCGACAGCCTGCGCCGAGGGCTCATCTAATATCACTGGTATCACAACGTGCGTGGATGCGCACAAGGCGTTTATGGTGCTCGTGGTAAATCTGGGGCCGCAGTCAATAATTATGATATCCCAGTCATTCTGACAAAGGGGGTCGTGCAAAATCCGCTTCATCGCGAAACGAATATCGTAGGAGGACCCATCGGCTGCCCAATTTGCAAATAACTCCATCTCATCACGGAATAAAATGTAGTGAGCAGCCAATAGGCCTATGTTGGGGTGGCCGTCGAAACGGTGAATGTGCTGTCGCACCTCGGAGTAGGGGCGATCTTCCAACAATAGATACGAGTTTGCATCCAGGCGATCTTTATTCATTGAGGAGGCTACCATTAAGGAAAGCGTGCCTTGGTAGTCGAAATCTACGAAAAGTACTCTTGCGCCTTTGGTTTCAAGGTGAGCTCCCACGTTAGCGGCTACAGTAGTCTTTCCTACTCCCCCCTTCATGTTGATGAATGAGATTATGGGTGTGGAAACATCCGGCTTTTCCATTGGTTCTATGGAGCCCATACTCCGTTCGCGCAGCCAAACTTCTCTAAGTACTCGAGCCCGTTTTGGTGCGAGCACACTTGATCGCGTTTTGGTTCCAAACAGGCTTTTGAAAAAGCTTGTGAATCCGAACCAAGCGGACAGGATCCTTTGCAGTAGACCGCCAACAATAAGTATAGCTGCTAGAGACAACGATATAATGGGCCAATAGGACTCTGGAATGAAAGATGCGTACTGTTCGAGAAATTGAATTATGTTGTGCTGAATATCTTCCATATGCTCCCCCACTAGAGGTAGATAAGCATCAAGAAGAGTTCTCGTGAAGTACTCTGTGTAGGTGAAAGAGTATGTTTCGAACTCGCCTGATGGCGATTACACAAAATTGAGGCGAGCTAAATGCCCCCCCCTCACTCAATCCCGTATCGAGACTGTCCGTCGTCATATGGCGTTGGAGGTGACGCATGACTGGGACGCGGTTTTGGAGACGTTTTAGCATCTGCGGTATGAGATGCATGGGGGCGGGCAGGTGTTTGACGGGGCGGAGGCCGTGCGTCGCTATTTCGAGCTGTCGCGCACGCCCTTCCCGGACCAGGACAATGAAATCATCTCGATTGCCGCCGATGAGGCGGCCGACACGGTGCTGGTCGAATTCTGGTTAACCGGCACGCATACCGGCCCATTGAGGGTGGGGGACCGGGTGATCCCGCCNACCGGGCACAACTTCAGGGTGCGGATGGCGGCCTCGTTCGAGTTCGCCCCTGGCAGCGACAAGATAATTTGCGAAAGACCCTATTTTGATCAGGGCGCAGTTCTACGTGGGCTAAAGCTTGCATAAGTAACTATGCCCTGTACACATTCGTTAAGGGCTGGAAACCACTATAACGTCAAGCGTTGGACNCTGATGACCGACTTCGCAAATTTCAACCCTGACTTCGGTCGGGGCCTTCCTGAATTGCCACACAATGATGTTGTGCAGGATAACGTATCCGCCTGGATCGTTCTGGACGACTACACACAGGCCCGCAGCGTGCAGGTGCGCGATATCTGCGCAAAGGGCGCGTGGCTGCAAGTCGGGGGGTGGGGCAACCTTCCCGACACGTTTTACCTGCTCGTGAAAACCACGCCGGGCGATGCAAGCTTCCGCGTGGAGTGCGATCAGCACTGGCGTCAGGATGAAGTGGTGGGCGTGAAGTTTCGCCGCCCCCTGTCGCCGGCATTGCTGGCNGGAGTGGTGCGGCAACAGCCGGAAGACCTGTAGCAGGACAGGCGAGGGCCACGCCCTGCGAGGCGGCGCTTATGCGCCGTCTTTCTTGGCCTTTTCCTTCTTGCGCAATTCCCGCATGAGATCTTCCAAACGCTGTGATGGCGGGGCTTTCAGGCTGTCTTCAAAGGATTTTCTCAGCGCTTCGCGCAGAATCTCGTCCGAGCGCGAACGGCCCGTGCCATCACTATCGAAGTGGCGATTTCTCTTCGTCAGGATGAGTCTCTTCCCCGAGTTTCTTGCGCTCCCCCAAAGGGATACCCTACGCCAGATGAAGCTCAGCTGACTAGAAAGTTTTCAAAGCTTTGTCGATGCGGGTTTGCGGATTTTTTTTCCGGCTCTCGCAATTGTTATGCTCGACGGCTGAAGGCGGTCTCTCGTTGCAAGCGCACTGGCGCGCATGCGGTCGCGCGAGGGGCNTCGAGGTTCAGACTCGGTAAGCTTTGTGTTCTGTTTTGGTTANTACAGAACACGTACTTTCCANAATTGTGATTCAACTGTCAGGGGACGGTTAAAGTAGAGGTTCCCCTAACACGCGAGTTGAAACGTTCGGACACAAAGCGTGAATGATGTTCCATATGCCCGGGGCTGGAAAATTTTGCATCAAATTTGACCGATCCATTCAACGGGANTTCCACCTCAGTGTGTCAGAACGGGGCGTAACGATACGGGACGAACCTGTTCCGCTTTGTGTCAGACAGTGAATTTCACGGACCGACGAGCAGGTCGGGACGGGGGCATGGAAGGGTAGTATTTGCTATGGCAAAGACGGTTTTGGTAATTGATGACGATCCAACCCAGCGGCGGCTTNTACAAGCAGCAGTTGAAAAGGCCGGCTTCGCGTGTCGCACGGCTCCGGACGGTGANGCGGGGCTTGCNCTCGCGTCGGATCCGAAGGACGGCATTGATGTGGTCCTGCTGGACCTGACCATGCCGGGCCTGTCGGGCATGGACACGCTGGAGCGTCTTTCGGCCAAACGGTCNGACCTGCCGGTGATCATGCTGACCGCCACGAGCGGGATCGACACGATTGTCCAATCCATGCGTCGCGGTGCGGTCGATTTCATCGTGAAGCCCGCCAACCCCGAACGCGTCGTTGTCTCGATCCAGAATGCGCTGAAGCTGCAAACCTTGTCNGGGGAGGTCAAGCGCCTGTCCCGCAAGGCGGAAGGCGGCATGAGCTTTGACGACATGATCGCCAGCGCGGCGCCGATGCGTCAGGTNGTTCGCCTGGCTGAACGCGCNGCGAGCTCTGAGATTCCGGTCCTGATCCTGGGGGAAAGCGGTGTGGGTAAGGAAGTCGTTGCCCGCTGTATCCAGGGCGCGTCCGGCCGGGCCGGAAAGCCTTTCGTGACGGTGAACTGCGGCGCCATTCCGGAAAACCTGGTTGAGTCGATCCTGTTCGGCCATGAGAAGGGGGCTTTTACCGGGGCTGTATCAAAGTCGCTCGGCAAGTTTGTTGAGGCCGATGGCGGCACGCTGTTCCTGGACGAAGTCGGGGAGCTGCCGCTGGATGCGCAGGTCAAACTGCTCCGTGCCCTGCAGGAAGGGGAGGTGGACGCTGTTGGCTCCCGCCGCCCGACCAAGGTGGATGTGCGGATCATCTCGGCCACGAACCGAGANCTGTCGCAGCAAGTGTCCGAAGGCACNTTCCGCGAAGACCTGTTCTATCGCCTCAACGTGTATCCGATCGACATGCCGGCGCTGCGCGAACGGCGCGATGACATTCCGGCNCTGGTCGATCATTTCGTCAGCCGCTTCAATGCCAGCGAAGGCGCAAAGGTGTCCNGCGTTGCCGACGACACGATGAAGATGCTNTANGCCTATGACTGGCCGGGTAACGTCCGCCAGCTGGAAAATGCAGTCTTCCGTGCAGTGGTGCTGTGTGATGGTGATCAGCTGCGCCCGCAGGATTTCCCGCAGATCTCCGGCCAGATGCCGGATGTGTCCATGTTGCCGCAAACNCCTGCCGGCGTCATGCCAGCGGCTGCCGATACGGTGCCCCAGACCGGCGGTAATGGTCCGGTTGCCATTCAGGATGAGGTCGGAGAGATTCGTGCGTTGAATGATATCGAGCGCGATATCCTTCAGTATGCGATTGATTTCTATGAGGGGCATATGAGCGAGGTGTCACGTCGCCTGGGCATCGGGCGCTCAACGCTNTACCGCAAGGTGCGTGAGTATGATCTCGACGTGCGGGACGAGCGCAAGGCAAGCTAGGCCAAGGTGCAAAGGGAGTTTCCGGCCAAGACCGGACGGAAAGCCTCGCCACATCGGCGGGGCTTTTTAGTTGGGGGTTGGCATCGCATAGGACATGGTCACATCGCAGCGTTCATAGCGGTGGCCATAGCGGCGCATGATNTCCGCGTCATGCNGAAAGCCGTACTTCTCATACAGGCGGATGGCCGCNTCGCATTTTGAATTGGTCAGCAGGAACAGGTCCTGCACCTTCATTTCGCGGGCGCGTTTCAGGATCTGGCGCATCAGGAAGTCTCCGGCGCGGCGCCCCCGCGCGGAACTCAGGACGCCCATCTTGGTCAGCTCCACGCCGCCATCTTCCATAGGCATCAAGGCGCAGGTGCCAATGATGCCCAACTCCGGGTCGCGGACGAAGAGAATGGTACCGCCCTTGTCGATCACTTTCGCGCGCGGATTTTCGATCATGGCGATGTCTTCGGCCTCCAGCCGGAACATCTCTTCCACCCATTCGCGCGAGATGCGGTCGAAATGCGGGGCGAGGTCATCCGTGAACTCCACGTTTTCCAGCCCAGCGGGGTTGGCGACATGCTCGATCCGGGCAGAGAGCGGATGCTCGGCAAGGCGCGATTCCACGAGGCTGATTTCGGCAAGCANGTCATGGTCCGGAAACGCGCAGAGCTGCTGCGCGGCGTCGCGTACNGCGGGCCAGAAGCTGGCGCGCATTTCGGCGACGAGCGCCTGACCAGCGGGTGTAAGGAATATTTCCTTCTGGCGATTGTCGCCCTCAACNGCTCGCGTATCGGTCAGGCCCATGCCCTGCAAGGCATTGTGAATGCGCGTAATGGCGGGCTGGCTGACGCCGGTGGCCTCCACTGCGGCGGACACGCTGAGCGGCCCGCTCGCCTCCAGTGCGGCGATCAGGGGAAAATGCGTGGTCTGGATCGGATAGGCGCGATTGTCGAACACGCTGACCGCTTCGGCCTGNAGCCGGTCGGCGAGGCGTTTCAATCGGCTGGCCAGACCCAGATAGCCAACCTGTTCCAGAATATCTTGCGACATCGAGCCCATCCATAATCTGTTATATAACGCGTTATNNAATAGCCCCCGTGCCAGGAGGCGTCAATCCTTACGCCGTGACGANAACTGGGGNAGGGGACTAATGGTGCGTGGCGGCTTTCACGATTTCGCCNATCTTCCGGGCGTCGGCCTCTCGGGGACTGCCGGTGCGCCAGGCGATGCCGATCTGTCGTCCAACAACNGGGTTCACGAATTCCCTGAGCGNCACGTCNGGCCCGATATTCAGGCCATTGTTGGTCGCCAGCTTTGGCAGCAATGANACGCCGAGGCCGCCCGCAATCATGTTGACGAGGGTGCCGAGCGACGTTGCCGCAACCTGTTCGGTCGAGTTGCCCGTCTTCATGCGGCAGATGGACAGCGCATGGTCGCGCAGACAGTGCCCGTCTTCCAGCAGCAGCATGTTCTCGCCAGACAGGTCTTCAGGCGACANTGCATTCTTGTGTGCCAAAGGGTGAGAGGCGGGCGCGGCAAACAGGAACTCATCGTCGAATAGCGGCAGCATTTCGATTCCCGGCACGTCCCAAGGCAGGGCGATCAGGGCCGCATCCAGCGTGCGGGTCCGCAATTGGTCGATCAGGCGCGGGGTCTTCTCTTCGTGCAGGTACAGTTTCAGGGCGGGGAATTGCTCGCTGAGGGCCCGCACCGCTGCGGGCAGCACGAAAGGCGCAATCGTCGGGATGGCGCCGAGATGGAAGGGGCCTGTCAGCAAGGCGCCAGCGCTCTGAACGGATTGCACGAGGGAATGCGCGTCATTGATCAGAGCATTGGCGCGTGAAACGGCGAGTTCACCTGCATGGGTCAGCTTCGCGCCGCGAGGTTCGCGTTCGGCCAGTTTCACGCCGAGCAGGTCTTCCAATTCCTTGATGCCAGCCGACAGGGTAGGCTGCGTCACATGGCACGCTTCAGCGGCTCTGGAGAAGGATCCGGTCTCTCCAAGGGCCACTAGATACTGCAGTTGGCGGAGTGTGGGTATAATCATAGATTCCATCTATACCGGGAATGGAAATTATCAATTTTTCTTTTTGCCGCATCTGCGTAAAGGCAGCGCAACCGGGCCCACCGTCCCGGCAGCAAAAAATCTTACCCAGGAGAATCACTATGCTTGGCATTGGCGAAAAGCTTCCCGAGTTCACTGTCACCGGCGTAAAGCCGAAATTCATGCAGCATGAGCAGAACGGCGAGAGCGCGTTCGAGCCGATCACGCAGGACTCCTTTGAAGGCAAGTGGAAGGTCATCTTCTTCTACCCGAAAGACTTCACNTTCGTNTGCCCGACTGAAATTGCTGAATTNGCCCGTCTGGCTGGCGACTTCGAAGACCGCGACGCGGTTGTGCTCGGCGGTTCGACTGACAACGAGTTCGTGAAGCTGGCATGGCGCCGCGACCACGCAGACCTCGCAGAACTGCCAATCTGGCAATTCGCTGATACGCGCGGCGAGCTGGTTGACGGTCTGGGCGTGCGCGAGCCGTCTGAAGGCGTTGCCTATCGTGCGACCTTNGTTGTCGACCCACACAACGTCATCCAGCACGTCTACGTCACCAATCTGAACGTTGGCCGCAGCCCGGCAGACACGCTTCGCGTGCTTGACGCCCTGCAAACTGACGAGCTGTGCCCATGTAACCGCCCGGTCGGCGGAGAAACTTTGGAACCAGCTGCCTAGTTCGCGCATATACTGAGCGCACGCTGATACTCCCGGGAAGATGCTCCTCTCCCTCCCCCACCCCTAGGAGCGTCTNCCCATCAGCGTGACGCATGGCCCGGCAGGCCCATCGTCCACCCAGTTCCACGGACGTTGGCACTCCCCTCCCACCCAGCCTTACAGGCTTGTCGGGCCACTTCGCTCCCGTCACATCGAAATCTAATTACTGATCCCGGAAGGATGAGGATTCATGTCTATCGAGTCCCTGAAATCTTCGCTGCCTGNCTATGCGAAGGACCTTAAGCTCAATCTCGGTTCGTTGATGAACGAGCAATTGCTGAGNGACCAACAGAAATATGGCTGCTTCCTGGCCTGCGCCCATGCCGTGGGCGAGCCGCAGACGCTGACCGCGCTGCAGGCCGAAGCGGAAGAGAAGCTGAGCCCCGAGGCGATCAAGGCAGCCAAGGCGGCCAGCGCCATCATGGGCATGAACAATGTCTATTACCGCTCGATCCACCTGATCAGCGCACCGACCTACAANACCCTGCCAGCCAAGCTGCGGATGAATGTGATNGGCGCGCCGGGCATCGAGAAGGCAGACTTCGAGCTCTATTCGCTGGGCGTGTCGGCCGTGAATGGNTGTGGCATGTGTCTCGACGCGCANGAGGCCGAGTTGCGCAAGCATGGCNTGTCGGCGGAACAGGTGCAGGCAGGCATCCGTATCGGCGCGGTGGTAAATGCCGTGGCGCGCGTTCTGGCTGCAGAAGCCGTTACAGCGACCGCGCCGGCCTGATCTCAGTCAGGACGCTTTTGCTGATTACTTGAAGGCCTCGAAGCATTGCTTCGGGGCTTTTTCAATGAGGGNAAGCATTGCGCGAGTGAAAAGAGGNCGGNCTGCCCGATATCAGGTCGCTTGCGAAACGAACTGTGGAATTCATCAAAAAATGACATATCCGGCGTGATCAGGNCTGGCGGACCGGGCAGGGGGCTTCAGGAACCTGATTCACAACGGAAATTTTCGCAAAGCCCATACTGNCCCATCCNCNGGTTCTGATTTGTTCTGCTAATATTTGTTGTTTGTTCCTGCNCTTANGGCGTGTGGATANTTCGATTCATCCACAGCGCCCATTGAGGCCCATACTGTCCCATGATACTCCACGTTAATACATGGTTTACCCATGTGGGGTTGAGGCATTTCAAGACAGGGTTAGCGGGTGTTTGTTTCCACCTATGAAAGCGCAATTGATGCTAAAGGACGGGTNTCCATACCCGCACCCTTTCGCGCGGCGCTGGGTGGCGGAAATCGCATCTTCCTGTGGTCGGCACTGGATGGTTCAGGCTGTCTCGAAGGCGGCGGTGAAGCCCTGATGGCGATGTATCGCGCCACGCTGACGCGCCTTGCGCCCCACTCCCCTGCACGCAAGGCNCTGGTTACCCGCATCATCGCCGGATCGGCTGACCTCAAGATGGATGACACCGGCCGGATCAAGCTGACGGACGAACTGATCAAGGCGGCTGGCCTCGACGGCCGCGTGAAGTTCGCCGGCAATATGGACAGTTTCCAGATCTGGAATCCGGATCGCCATGCCGAGCACTTCGATGCGATGGCTGCCGAGGCCGCCAAGGAAGACACGCTGGAGGCGTTGGGCCAGGCCTATTCCGAAGTGCTGATGCAGCAAGCCAATGGCGGTGCAGCATTGAAGCTTGTTGATGGGGGAGAGGGCTGATGGCGTCAGATTCCCCAACCCTCCCTGCGGCGGACACTGGCCACAAGCCGGTCATGCTGGATGAAGTGGTCGAATGGCTCGCGNNGCGCGATGGTGACGTGATCATTGATGGCACATTCGGNGGCGGCGGNTACAGCCGGGCCATNCTTNCCGCCGCGAACTGCACCCTGCTGGCAATTGATCGGGATGAAGACGCCATTGCCCGGGCCAAGGCGCTTCAGGCGGAAACGGAACGACTCGTTCCGTTACCCGGATGCTTCGGTGACATGGATGAACTGGCCGAGGCGGCAGGTCATGAGGCTGTCGACGGTGTGGTGCTGGACATTGGCGTGTCCAGTTTCCAGATCGACCAGGCTGAGCGCGGCTTTTCCTTCATGAAGCATGGTCCGCTGGATATGCGCATGGGGGCAATCGGCCCGAGCGCTTCGGACGTGGTCAATCAGATGGCTGAGCGGGATCTCGCCAACATCATTTTCCGTCTGGGCGAGGAAAAGCAGTCCCGCCGCATTGCGCGGGCCATTGTTGCGCGCCGCGCCGACGCGCCATTCGAGACAACAACGGAACTGGCTGAAACAGTCGAGACCGCTGTGGGCGGGCGCAAGGGCGCGCGCATCCACCCGGCGACGCTGACCTTCCAGGCGATCCGCATGTATGTGAANGACGANCTGGGNGAGCTGGCCCGCGCGCTGCACGCTGCAGAGCGGATTNTGCGCCCCGGTGGGCGGCTGGTGATCGTCACCTTCCATTCGCTGGAAGACCGCCTCGTCAAGCAATGGCTGAAGAACCGTGCCGGCAAGGCGGGCAGCGGGTCGCGTCACATGCCGGTCGCTGAGCAGGGGCCGGGGGCGACCTTCGATCTCCCGGTTTCAAAGGCGATCCTGCCCGGTGCTAACGAAGTTGAAGGCAATCCGCGCGCACGGTCTGCCAAGTTGCGGGCCGCGATCCGGACCAGCGCGCCTGCCATTGAGGATGAAGCCAGCGACGGCATGAATTTGCCGCCCATCTCGGATCTGGAGGACGCCCTATGAGTCGCCGCGCATTCCTGTTTGGACTGGTCGTGATCGGCCTGCTGATTGTCAGCCTCTATCGGGCAAAATACGGCGCGAAGGATACCGCCGCTGAATTGATGGCCATTGAAGCCCAGATCGAAGCCGCAGAATCCGAAAAGGCGCTGCTTGAGACGGAGCTGTCTCATNTGAGCCGTCGCGAATGGATTGAAGAATACGCCCGCACCGAGCTGGGCATGGCGCCGCCGAAGCCGGAGCAGATGGCCTCTGAGGGCGATCTCGACGCGCTGGTGGGCGAGCCGAACAGCCTGGCTGTNAAGACCNCTGAANCCGATCTGGACGGGGAGGCGCCCGAGTGAGCGAAGCCTCCCGGAACCGGACACGGCTGGCTGGTCTCGCGATCGGCGCGCTGTTTGTCGTTCTGGCTGGAAAGGCCGGCTATCTCTCGCTTGCGGGCGAGAAGGCCCCTGCGCGCGGCGAAGGCCTGAAATCCGAGCGTGTGGTGCGCGCAGATATAGTGGACCGAAATGGTGAGCTGCTGGCGACATCTGTTAGCGCCTATTCGCTGGTCGCCAATCCGAAACTGATCTGGGACGGGGCTGAAGTCGCTGAGGCGCTGGCGACCGTGTTGCCGGACCTGGACGTCGAGGACATGACGCGCCGCCTGTCCGATCAAAGCCGGGAGTTTGTCTGGGTCGAGCGCGNCCTGNCCCCGCGCCGCCGCCAAGCCGTTTTCGATCTGGGCCTTGAGGGCCTTCGCTTCGAAGAGGAAAGCCGCCGGGCCTATCCGCGCGGCACGCTGGCCGGTCAGGTGCTCGGCTATACGAACATCGATGGCGTCGGCGCAGGCGGCATCGAATACAGNCAGAATGAACGCCTTGCCGCCGGTGGTGAGCCGGTACGCCTGACCATCGACAATGGTGTGCAGGCCGCGGTGGAAGCGGAACTGGCAATATCTGCCGTAGANCATGAGGCCGAAGGCGGCGCGGCGATCCTGATGGATGCGCAGACCGGAGAAATCCGCGCGATGGCCAGCTGGCCGCCCTTNGATCCGAACCGNTCCATCGACATCTCCATGACGGACCCCTCCCGCCTGAACCGGGCAACGGGCGCCGTCTATGAACTGGGCTCGATCTTCAAGCCGTTTACCGTCGCCGCCGCGCTCGAAGCGGGTGTGATCCATCCCAANGAGATGTTTGACGTACGCAAGCCGCTCGAAATTCGCGGCTACAAGATCGAGGATGACCACCCGCTCTATGGCGATGCGGATGTCACGCACATTATTTCCAAGAGTTCNAACATCGGCACGGTGCGGATCAATGAGAAGCTCGGTCCGCGCCGCCAGCAGGATTTCCTNCGCCGTGCTGGCCTGATGGAACGGGCAGCCATCGAACTATCCGGCAGCTCGGCGCCCATCCTGCCGGAACGCTTNGANGATCTCTATTCNGCAACCGTNTCCTATGGGCACGGCATTGCCGTGTCGCCCATGGCGTTCCTTGCGGCCTTCTCATCCTTTGCAAATGGTGGAGAGCGGGTTCAGCCGACCCTGATCATGGACGCCACGCGCGAACGGCCTGAGCCTGTGCGGGTCATGTCCGCCCTGACCGCAGAAATTGTGAATGTGATGATGCGCGAAGCGGTGGTCACCGGCACTGGCAAGAATGCCGAAGTGGCCGGCTATCGCGTCGCCGGAAAGACCGGCACCGCAGAGAAGCCGGTTGATGGCGGATATTATGATGACCGCAATGTCACGAGCTTTGCGGCAGTCTTTCCCTATGATCGCCCCCAATATGCCCTGATCGTCACTCTGGATGATCCGAAGGCCGGATCGGAGATCGGCGCGACGGCGGCGTTCAATGCGGCTCCGGCAGCGGGACGGATGATCGAGCGCGTGGCTCCGCTTCTTGGGCTGGCCCCACGCTTCGAGGATATCCGCCCGGCTGGCGCAGCCCTCCGCTCCGGCGAGGAGAAGAGGAGTTCCTTGTGACCAGTTTGAAAGACCTGTTCCCGCTCATCGAGCAGGGCGATATCGAGATCAAAGGCATGACGGCAGACAGCCGCCGTGTCGCGCCGGGCTATCTGTTTGCTGCGCTGAAGGGCACTGTGTCGGATGGGCGGGACTACATCCCGCAAGCTATCGAAAAAGGCGCCGTGGCAGTCCTGTCCGAGGGNGGTGTGGATGTNNCGGGCGCAGCGCACGTTATTGCAGACGAACCACGTCGGGCGCTGGCGCTGGCGGCGAAACGGTTTCATGCCGCGCAGCCGAAGACGATTGCCGCCGTGACGGGAACGAATGGAAAGTCGTCCACGGTCGATTTTTGTCGCCAGATCTGGGCCAATGNTGGGCTGTCTGCTGCCTCGATGGGCACGCTCGGGGCCATCGGCCCGANGGGCAANATTGATGTTGGCCACACAACACCAGACCCGGTGACCATTCACGAGACCTTGNACGAACTGGTCGGGCAGGGGGTNAGCCATTGCGCGATGGAGGCCTCCAGTCACGGCCTGGAACAGCACCGCCTGGATGGTGTGGACTTGTCGGCAGTGGCGTTCCTGAACTTCACGCAGGACCACCTCGATTATCATGCGACGATGGAGGAATATCTCGACGCGAAGCTGCGCCTGTTCCGTGATTTTGGCGGTCAGGGTATGCCGGCCATTGTCAATGCNGACAGNGACCATCGTGACGTGTTCGAAAAGGCCGCGACAGATCATGGCCTTCAGGTCGTGTCGTTTGGCTGGCGCGGGGAAGACCTCTGGATTGACGAGATCATGCCGCGCGCAACCGGACAGGTGNTGAACCTGTTCTGGCGCGATGTGGAATGGAAGCCATTTGAGCTGCCCCTAATTGGAGAATTCCAGGCGCTCAACGCGCTCGCGGCGGCGGCAATCTGCCTCTCGCTCGGCATGGAGCCGGAGCAAGTGGTCGACGGGCTGATGAAACTTAAGCCCGTAAAAGGNCGGTTGGAACTCGTCGGCAAGACCGAGGCAGGCGCGGGCGTGTTCGTGGATTATGCTCACACGCCGGATGGGCTTGACGTNTTGCTGCGGGCTGTTCGTCCGCACACGGCCGGGCGCCTGAAAGTGATTTTCGGCTGCGGCGGGGACCGGGATGCGAAGAAACGTCCGCTCATGGGCGAGATCGCCGCGCGCCAGGCCGATGATGTGATCGTCACGGATGACAATCCCCGCTCCGAAGACCCGGACCAGATCCGGCATGCCATTCTCGAAGCNGCGCCGGACGCGCGCGAGATTGGTGATCGCGGCGAAGCGATCCGCACGGTGATCGCAGAACTGCAAAAAGGCGACACGCTTGTCATCGCTGGCAAAGGGCACGAAACCGGCCAGATCATCGGCGCGGACGTGATCCCGTTCTCTGATCAGGAAACGGCGCTCGACGCCCTGAAGGGAGTTGCCGGATGAGTGCGCCGCTCTGGACATCTTCAGACATTGCGCTCGTGACGGGCGGCGCTGCGACAGATCCCTTCGCGGTGACCGGTTCTGTGTCGATCGACACGCGCAGCCTGAAGCCAGGCGATTTGTTCGTTGCCCTGACGGACCAGCGCGATGGCCATGACTTCGTTGAAGCGGCGTTTGCCGCCGGGGCGGCGGGCGCGCTTGTTTCGCGCCGGGTCGGTTTGGGGCCGCAAGTCGTGGTCGAAGATGTGCTTGCTGCGCTGGAGCANATGGGCGTGGCCGCGCGGGTACGCTGCGGCGCCCATCGCACGGCGGTAACGGGCTCGGCTGGCAAGACCAGCGTCAAGGAAATGTTGGCGCAGATCTATCGCGCCTTCGGCCCGGCGCACTGGAATGTCAAAAGTTTCAACAATCACTGGGGCGTGCCACTGACGCTGGCGCGCATGCCGGAAGAAACCACCCGCGCTGTCTTCGAGATCGGCATGTCGACGCCGGGTGAGATTGCGCCGCGTAGCCAGATGGTTCGTCCGCACACCGGCATCGTCACCTGCATCGCCGGGGCGCATCTTGAGGGGCTTGGTTCACTCAGCGCCGTGGCGCATGAGAAGGCCGACATTTTCAGCGGGCTGGAAGCGGGCGGCACGTTTATCCTGCCCGCGGATGACGAATTTTCTGAATATCTGGCCGGGCGCGCGCGGCGCTTTTGCCCAACCGGGAATCTCGAAAGCTTTGGCCGCAGCGCCGAGGCCACGGCTCGCGTCGTCGGCTATGAGACCGATGGCAATGAAAGCCGCATCCAGTTGGACATCGTCGGCAAGCCGGTTCTGGTCACCATCAACGCTGTCGGCGAGCATTGGGCGATGAACGCGGCGGCAGCCGTGCTGGCGGCCAGCCAGTCCGGNCTTGCNGTCGAGGATTGCGCAGAGGCGCTNACAGGNTACACGCCGCCCCCGGGACGCGGNACGGCCGAACAGATTACCCTGCCACAAGGCGGNGCGATCACGCTGATCGACGATGCCTATAATGCCAACCCGGCCAGCATGCGCGCCTCGCTGTCAGCCCTCCAGCGGCGCAGTGGCGGACGACGCCTGATTGCGCTCGGCGAGATGCTGGAAATNGGCGATACATCGGATGCGGAGCATGCAGGCCTGGCTGATCCGGTGGCAGATACCGGGCCAGCTGCCATATTCCTGTCAGGCGACAAAATGACTCATCTGGCGGACTCACTTCCGCCCCAGTTCGAGCCGATCTGGGCACGCAATTGGGAAGAGCTGTGGAATCCTCTGCAAAATGCACTCCGAGATGGAGATGTGCTCTTGATCAAGGGNTCGAATGCGTCCGGGATGGCGAAACTAGCTGACCGACTTCGCCAATGGAGCGAGTCGGCAACGGGTAAGATGGAAGGCGGGGCAGAAGGCACCGCGAAGGTTGGGTGATGCTGTATGAGTGGCTGGCCGCAGACAGCGGTATATTCAATGTTCTGAACTATATCACCTTCCGCTCGGGAGCCGCCGTGGTGACGGCGTTCCTTGTGACGGTGATGTTCGGCGACGCGATGATCAACTTCCTCCGTGCCCGGCAGGGTAAGGGGCAGCCGATCCGCGACCTGTCATTGGAAGCCCAGCTCTCGAAGCAGGGCACACCAACCATGGGCGGCTTCCTGATCTGGTTCGGCCTGGTCATTGGCGTATTGCTCTGGGGCAATCTGAAAAATCCGTACATCTGGGTCACCCTGTTCGTGACCCTGTCCTATGCCTTCCTCGGCTTCCTCGACGATTTCGCCAAAGTTTCCAAACAGACCGATGCGGGCGTCTCGGCCAAGCTGCGCCTGCTGGTCGGCTTCGGCATTGCGGCGCTGGCCTGTGCCTTCATNATGGGTTTGCACGGCGCACACACACCGGCNGGNCATGCCGAATGGGGNCCNCTNAACGATCTGGCAAAGACCATCGCCAGCCTCGCGCCAAAGACGAGCGTTGAGCCTGCTGACCCGGCCTTTGCAGGCGGTGTGGCCGTGCCCTTTGTGAATGACTATTTCTTCCCGCTTGGCGCCTTCTTCATCCTGTTNGGAATGATCGTTGTGGTCGGCAGTGCGAACGCCGTGAACTTCACCGATGGGCTCGACGGGCTGGCCATNGTGCCGATGAGCTTTGCCGCCGCNTCCTATGCGCTGATCGCCTACCTGACGGGTAACTTCGTGTTCGCTGATTATCTCGGCATCCAGTTCACGCCCGGCACNGGGGAACTGGCCGTTCTGCTTGGCGCCATGATTGGCGCGGGCATGGGCTTTCTCTGGTACAATGCCTACCCGGCCAAGGTCTTNATGGGCGATACCGGCTCGCTGGGCCTCGGCGGCATGCTGGGCGTCGTGGCGGTCGCGGCCAAGCATGAGTTCGCGCTGGTCATCATCGGTGGCCTGTTCGTGCTCGAAGCCTTGTCGGTGATGATGCAGGTCGGCTGGTTCAAGATCACACGGAAACTGACCGGCGAAGGCAAGCGCATCTTCCTGATGGCGCCGCTGCACCACCACTTTCAGAAAAAGAACTGGCCAGAGACGCGCGTCGTCGCCCGGTTCTGGATACTGTCCGTCCTGTTCGCCCTCGCGGGCCTCGCAACCCTGAAGCTGAGGTAAGTGGAGACTTATGATTCCGATTACTGAATATGCGGGAAGAGATGTTGCAGTGTTCGGCCTTGGCCGGACAGGCCTCTCGGCTGCCAAGGCCCTGAAGGCTGGCGGCGCGCGTGTTCATGCCTGGGATGATAATGAAGAGACCCGCGCCAAGGCAGAGGCCGCCGGCCTGACCTTGTCGGACATCAACAAACGCGACTGGCAGACCTTCGCGGCGCTCGTGCTGTCGCCGGGCGTGCCCTACAAATTTCCTCAACCACACCGCATCGTGCGCATGGCGGAAATGACCAATGTGCCAATTGTCGGTGANATGGAGTTGTTCGCCCGCGCCGTGCAGGCATTGCCGGAACGCGGCCGCCCGAAGATTGTCGGCATCACCGGCACGAATGGCAAATCGACCACGACGGCGCTGATTGGACATATCCTGAAGCAGGCNGGCNGGGATGTGCGCATCGGCGGAAACATCGGCACCGGCGTCCTGGACCTGGCGCCCCTGCATGCCAATGCGGTCTATGTGCTGGAGCTNTCNTCNTANCAGCTGGATCTGGTGAAGAGCCTGCATTGCGACGTGGCCGTCCTGATGAACATCACACCGGACCATCTGGATCGTCATGGCGGCATGGAAGGCTACCAGGCNGCGAAGATGCGCATNTTCCAGAACCAGACAGANCGCGATGTCGCTGTNATCGGGTTTGACGATGTGATTACCCAGTCCATCGCCATCGGNCTGTCGGCAAATGGCCCGGCGCGGGTCNTGCAGGCCTCGTCCACCTATGCGCTTGGCCGAGGCGTCAGCGCCGTGGACGGACGGCTTTACGATAGTTGCAACGGGCAGGCCCAGTACATTGGCAATCTGCGCGACTGCATGGCCNTGCCCGGACGCCACAACCATCAGAACGCTGCGGCGGCCTATGCGGCCTGCCGGTCGCTTGGCCTGGACCAGCAGGCGATCATGGACGGCCTGCGCACCTTCCCTGGTCTTGCGCATCGTCTGGAAATGGTCGGCGAGATCGATGGCGTGAAATTCGTCAACGACTCCAAGGCAACCAATGCCGAGGCAGCCGAGCAGGCGCTGAAGGCCTACAAGAACGCCTACTGGATCGCTGGCGGCGTGCCCAAGGCCGAAGGTATCAAGCCGCTCGCGCCCTTGTTCCCGAACATTACGAAAGCCTATCTGATCGGTGAGGCCGAGGAGCCATTCTCTGCNACGCTGAGAGGGCNGGTTGCTGTTCAGTCCTGTGGCTCGCTCGAAAAAGCAGTCGCGGCNGCATTTAAGGATGCAAAAGCGGTCGGAGACGAAAATCCGGTCATTCTTCTTTCACCTGCCTGTGCGAGTTTCGACCAGTTCCGCGATTTTGAACATCGCGGAGATGTGTTCCGGAGCATCGTTCAGTCCATGATGCCGCAGGAGATAAAGGAGTTGGCTTGACCTACGTATCGTCCACCCCACTGCTCGCACGCTCGGATATGTCCTGGCTGACCGAGTGGCGGCGGACGCTCGATTGGGGCCTGCTCGGCGGCGCATTCTTTCTNATGGCAATTGGCCTGCTCCTGTCGCTCGCGGCCGGGCCATCGGCGGCGACGCGCATTGGCTATGACGATCCCTATTTCTTTGTTCTGAGGCAGGTCTGTTTTGTCGGGCTGGGCGCGATCATCATGGTTGCGGTCAGTATGCTGGACCGCGCCTGGGCCCGGCGGTTTGCCACATTCGTATTCGTCGCCAGCCTCGCCTTGATGTTCTTCATCCTGCTCTACGGNCATGAAGCCAAAGGCGCGCAGCGCTGGCTGCGCATTGCCGGCTTTTCGCTCCAGCCGAGCGAGATGGTGAAGCCGGCCCTGATCGTTCTGGGTGGCTGGCTATTGGCGCAACGTGAACAGTATCCGGATGGTCCCTGGGCGGTAACGGCTTTCCTGTTCTATGCGGTCACGCTCGGGCTCTTGCTGTTGCAGCCGGATGTCGGCCAGTCGGCCCTTTTGACGGCGGCCTTCGTGGTGACTTTCTTCGTCAGCGGGCTTCCGTGGAAATGGGCGGCCGGGTTCGCCNTCGGTGGCTTGGGGCTTGCGACATCCCTTTACGCCTTGCTGCCGCATGTGCGGTATCGGGTGAACAGTTTCATTGATCCCAGCTCCGCAGACACCTACCAGATCGACCGGGCTGCAGAGGCAATTGGCCGGGGTGGCCTGTTTGGCGTCGGTCCGGGGGAAGGCCAGGTGAAGATCCATCTGCCGGACGCGCACACGGATTTCATCTTCGCGGTCATGGTCGAGGAATTCGGTCTTGTGGCTGCACTCGTGCTGATGGCCATTTTCGTGTTGCTGATCCTGAGAGGCTTCCGCGCCAGCTCTCGTCTGCACGATGGGTATGCACGGGCGGCAAGTGCCGGACTCTTCACGCTATTTGGCCTTCAGGCTGCCATAAACATCGCGGTAAATCTGGCTCTGATACCGCCAAAGGGCATGACACTGCCTTTTGTGTCCTATGGCGGCTCGTCCATGATCGGGACGGGATTGACACTGGGCCTTGCGCTGGCACTTGTGCGCGGACAAGGTACGCGCACAAGGGGCCGGTATGGCTGACACGAAAGACAAGCTCGTCATCATCGCAGCAGGGGGAACCGGGGGGCACATGTTCCCCGCACGCGCCTTTGCGGACGAGATGCGCGCGCGTGGCTGGCGGATCGGCCTGATCTCTGACAAGCGCGGCGCGAAATATGCCAAGGACTTCCCGGCAGACTGGTTGGAGCAGGTGCAGGCCGCCTCTCCGAACTTCCGCAAGCCCTGGACGCTGCCGAAGGCGGCCATGAAGATCAATGCNGGCATTAATCGCGCCAAGAAACTGATGTTCGAGTCGCGTCCGATGCTGGTGGCAGGGTTTGGCGGGTATCCGGCCTTTCCAGCACTTGCAGCGGCGCGGCGGATGAATGTGCCGATCATTATTCACGAACAGAACGCTGTCCTGGGCCGGGTGAACCGGCGCTTTGCGCGGCAGGCCAAACTGGTGGCAAGCGGGTTCGAGCGGCTGGACAAGCTGCCATCCTGGAGTGCGCANCTGGCGGTCGGTAATCCGGTACGAGAAGCCATTCTCGCGCGGCGCGATGATCCGTTCCCGTCTACGGACGACAAGCTGACCATTTTGATCACTGGCGGCAGTCAGGGATCAAAGATCATTGGCGAGACAATTCCGGCGGCGATTGTTGATCATATCCCGCCACCGCTGCAATCGCGCCTGCGCGTGATCCAGCAGGTTCGCAAGGAGCAGTACGCGTTTGTCGACAATATGTATCGCCGCGCGAAGATCGAGGCGGAATTGTCGCCATTCTTTTCCGATATGCCGGAGAAGCTGTCGCAAGCGCATCTCGTCATTGCACGGTCCGGGGCGGGGACGGTGTCGGAGATCGCGGCGGTGGGTCGGCCCAGTATTCTGATCCCGCTGGCCATTGCCATGGATGACCACCAGGCCGCCAATGCCGAGGCGCTGACAGAGATTGGCGCGGCAGACATGGTGCTGGAAACCAATCTCTATCCGCAATTGCTGGGCGGGCTGATCACAGCGCGCTTGCAGGATACGGACGAACTGAAACAACGCGCGGCCAAGGCGAAAGCGTCAGCAAAGATAAATGCGGCCAAGGAGCTTGCCGACATGGCAGAGCGGGTGGCGGAGCTTTAGGCTACCCGAGGGGCGCAGGCGTGCGTCCTGTGCATCTTCGCGTCGCGCAGCCATTCCCAACCGAANGCGGTGTCGGAATCGCCATGCTCGCGGCGATGCGCAAGGCGNTCCATCGCTTCGTCCAANGTTGGCTGGTGGCCTTCCGGCACCCACCACATCACGAAATGCATATCCCGCANCATCTCGAACCATTCAGTCCGGCGCTCATAGAANTTGCGGTGAATGGTGCCCCAGACGAAGGTTTCGAGGCTTTTGACGTCTTCCCAGACGGTCAGGTTGGCGACGAACTGCGGGTCGTCGCCGATTTTCGCCTCGGTGTTGCCCTGGCCGGGCTCGCCTGAACCTTCCATCATCCAGACGAAACCCGGCATGGATTTGCCGATCCCGTTGACGAGGTCGAGATTGTCCATGAACTCCTTGACGCGTGGATCATCAGTCGGGGCGGCGAGGCGGCCGACATTCANCTGGGCCAGATGCATGTTCATGATTGAGGCTCCCAAACCGTTGAAGCACCCGAATCGCGCCTCATTCCAGTCATGTTGGGACTGCATCTTCTGGGTTCAAGAATATCGCTGGCAGGTTTCATGAATGCGTCGTGCAGAAGCAGCGCTTGCTTCCCGCTCCCGCGTCACGGTATCGCTAGGCGTTCCCGCTTTCTTATCTGGACGATCACGCATGACCTCTCCCACTCCTTTTGACCTTGGCCCGGCGCATATTGTTGGCATCGGCGGCATTGGCATGTCCGGCATTGCGGATGTGATGATCACGATGGGCTATGAGGTTCAGGGTTCGGATATTCGTGAATCCGACAATATCCAGCGTCTGAGAGAGCGCGGCGCAAAGATCTTCATTGGCCACAAGGCCGAAAATGTGAAGGGTGCCGGNACCGTCATCATCTCCACGGCGATCAAATCCGGAAATCCCGAAGTGGACGCCGCCCGCGCTGCCGGCATTCCGGTTGTGCGCCGTGCCAATATGCTGGCAGAGATCACGCGCCTGAAATACACGGTCTGCATCGCCGGAACGCATGGCAAGACGACGACGACCAGCATGGTCGCGGCGCTGCTGGATGGTGCGAACATCGACCCGACCGTCATCAATGGCGGCATCATCCATGCCTATGGCTCGAACTACAAGGCGGGCGAGAGCGACTGGATGGTGGTCGAAAGCGACGAGAGCGATGGCACCTTCGCCAAGCTGCACCCGACCTGCGCCGTGGTCACGAATATCGACCCGGAACATATGGACCATTATGGCAGCATGGAAAAATTGCGCGAGGCGTTTGATACCTTCGTCGAGAACTTGCCTTTCTACGGATTTGCCGTCCTGTGTACGGACCACCCGGAAGTGCAGGGGCTGGCCGCGCGGGTGACAGACCGCCGGCGCATCACTTATGGCTTCAACCGCCAGGCAGATGTGCGGGCCATCAATTTGAACACCGACCTGTCCGGCGCGCATTTCGATGTCGCCCTGCGTCGTCCGGGCTCGGCACAGCCACGCATGATTGAAGGGCTGACCCTGCCGATGGCGGGCGAGCACAATGTGCAGAACGCCCTGGCAGCTGTGGCCGTGGCACTGGAGCTGGGTGCGACGGATGAACAGATCCGCACTTCGATGGGCCAGTTCGGCGGGGTAAAGCGCCGCTTCACCCAGGTTGGCGAATGGACGCCAGTCGAGGGCCAGCCACCTGTGCGCATCATCGACGATTACGGGCACCACCCGGTCGAGATCTCAGCCGTGCTGAAGGCCGCGCGCGCGATGCAAGGGCAGGGCCAGCTGATCGCCGTGTGCCAGCCGCACCGCTATACGCGCCTGCGCGACCTGTTCGAGGATTTCTCGCGCTGCTTTGACCAGGCCGACCATGTTCTGGTCGCGCCGGTCTATGAGGCGGGTGAAAGCCCGATCGAAGGCTTTGACCATGAAACGCTGGTCACCAGCATTGCACGCAATGGGCATCGCGGCGCTGCAACGATCGAATCTCTCGACGCGCTGCCGGCAGTGCTGAAGGGTGTGGCAGAGCCCGGCGCAATGGTGGTTTGTCTCGGCGCAGGCGACATCACCAAGTATGCTGCAGACCTCGCAGAAAAGCTGTCAGGCTGACGCAGCGACAGCCGCAAAACCGCTTTCCCTTCCCGCTCGAATGTGCACGCTAGGCGACAGATGCCGGGAAACGGCACTTGGGAGGACAATTCATGACCGAGACATCCATTTCGCCGGGGCAGGATGAGGAAGCTGCAATTGTGGCAGCACAAGGCACCCACACGGCAGGGGAAGGTGGAGCGCTCGGAAAGACCGGATTTGCCTGGGCCTGGTTCGAATGGGCGCGCAACCCGTACTACATCCTGATCATCATCTATGTGTTCGCGCCATATTTTGCGCGAGACATTATCGGCGCGGACATTATGGCCAGTGGCGAGCTGGAGGGCATGGACCCTGAGACCGCGCGGCAAGTGGCCGGAGCGAAGGGGCAGGCAGTCGTCGCGTCCCTGTCAAAATGGGCTGGCGCCATTGCAGCGCTGACGGCGCCCTTCCTCGGCGCGGCATTTGACCGGGGATTGCGGCGAAAGCCCTTGCTGGTCCTGTTCCTGGGCACGTTGTCTGTGCTCAGCTTCCTGCTCTGGTGGGCGGTGCCCGGCGAGGCGGGCTTCTCCACGGGCACGGTCATCGCCATCCTGATTGCCGCTTATGTGACCTATACGTTCAGTGAAGTGACCCACAATTCCATGTTGCCGGATGCGGCGCGGCCCTCTGCGTTGCCAGCGGTGTCAGGGCTGGGCCTGGCGCTGGGCAATGCAGCGGCGGCGCTGTTGTTCGTGGCGGTCATCGGCATGTTCGCCCTGCCTGACATGTTAGGCTGGCCGTTCGCTGAACCGCTGTTCGGGATCGACACATCAAAGTATGAGCATTTCCGCATCGCCGGTCCGATCTGCGCCGTGTGGCTGGCCGTGATGATCATTCCTTTCTTCCTGTATTCCAAGGATACGGGCGTGAAGGGGACACCTTTCTTCCCATCGGTGAAGCAGGGGGCCTTGGGCGTCATCCGAACTGTGCGAAAGGCCGCGCAGTATCGTGAAGCGTTCAAATTCCTGATNGCGCGCACGATCTATGCTGACGGCATGTTTGCNTTGCTGGCATTGGCGGCTGTGTATGTCAGCCTGTTCCTNGGNTGGGGNATNGTCGAGCTGACNGTNTANGCNATCTGGGCNTCNATCTGGGCNGCNGTTGGCGGNGTGGCCGGCGGNTGGTTNGANTCNAAGCTCGGCCCGAANAATGCGCTTNTGATGGANTTGNTNGCCATCGTGATCATCTTGCTTTTCGGCTTGTCTGTCACGCGGGAGTCCATCCTGTTCGGCCTGATTGAAAACCGCGAGCTGTGGAACGCTCCAGTCTTTTCCAGCCTGTCGGACGTGACGTATCTCCTGAATGGCGCCCTGATCGGTGTGTTTGCCACGGCGAACATCTCGTCCAGCCGCTCCATGCTGGTGCACATTGCGCCAACGCATATGCGGGGGGAGTTCTTCGGTCTCTACGCGATTGCCGGAACGGTCACAGTCTGGATCGGACCCTTGCTGATCGAACTGTTTACGACCTGGTCAAACAGCCAGCGTGTTGGCATGTCCGCCATTGGCTTGCTGTTCTTCCTGGGCTTTGCCGTGCTGACGACNGTGCGCGTGGGCAAGGCACCCGCGGATTGATGAACCCGGGGGCTAGCTGGTCGGCCCGAACGAGTCGCCNCCGCCATCCGTGACGCGCGCGATCTCGTTCACACGACGCGGGCGCAGATAGAATTTGTCATCAATGGTCACGTCAGATTTGAGGATGCCGCCAATCTGGCTTTTGTAAGTGTAGACCACTTCCGCCATGATCACTGACCCAGGAGAGGATACGATACCGTCCGGTACCGTCACCCGATCCCCCTTTGCATAGGCGGGCATCAGATAGGAATCCGACCAGTCTACGCGCGTCCGGCCATCGCCATTGTCGACGATACTGGTGATGCGCATAGTGGCTTTTTCCGCGTCGTAGGGTTGCATCATCACGACAGCTGCCGCGAACATCTCTTCCATATCGTCATCGGTCACCGTGGCGAGACGTGCCGTTAGATCTCCCAATCCAGCCGTGGTAGATGTGACGCGGCGGTCCACACGCATCAGCAGGCTGAGCTCGACCGCGCCGAGATAGATCAGCAGCAACAATGGCGCGATCAGCGCGAACTCGACAGCGGACACGCCTTCTTGATTATAGCGGATACCGCGCACGCCGCGCCATTTGAGACGGGGGTTGAGCCGGGAGAGAAGTGTTTTTCTCGACATCGTGATCAATCTCCAAAGGGCTCGTTGCGGAAGACCGCATTGGCCTGAAGCAGGTGGCGGTTGTTTGGAAGCGTGGACAGCGGCGCAGATACCCACGGCGTCATCAATTTCCATTCGTACATCACACGCACGGCGACTACGTCATTGGCCGCACCCGGATCGTATTTGAAGTCGCTGTCATCGATCTCACCATCCCCATCGAGCGGGGAGGTAAGGTCTGCCGCGCTGAAATTGTCCAGCGACCTGACGTCAATGTAGAGTCGTTCGTCGCACTCCAGCATGTTGTAGAAGTTCGAACAGACCTCATTGCGGAATTCGATTATTGTGAACCGGTTGTCTTGCGCCTGACCCGTACGGATCTTCCGGGCCGCTTCGCCCAGCGCGTGTTCCAAAACGGTGGACAGGATGAAAACCATGCAGACTTCCATCAAACCGAAGATGAGAAAGAAGAAGGGAGCGGCCACAATGGCAAACTCCACTGCTGTAGCTCCGCGCCGATCCTGACACCAGCGTTCAAGCTTCGCGCGCAGGCGCGGTGCAATTATTCCGTGTTGCAAAGCCATATTCATCACCCGGACAGGCCCCCTTGTCAGAGGGTACCTATACAGGAGTTCGGTTTGCACGCTGTTGATCAGAAAGATCGAATTTTATCGATTTCGTCGAGGGGCGCGAGTTCGGACTATCAATCGTCAGTGATTTGCTTGACGCCTATGCGCTGCTGGATCTGCTCGTCGAAGTGTCCAGAATCGTCACCGACGCTGATTGTCGGGCGACAATTGGGCACGCAGTCATATGTGAAATTTGATCCGGACCGATTGACCGTAACGAGGTTGGCCTCATCAGCAACCACGACAATGTCAGATGAATATATCTGGCGACCGGCCTTATCAAAGACGAGCAGGTTGGTCGTGCCAAACGATTTACCTGTCACGAAAAGCAGGTTCTCGTCATGGACGGCGACATCGGCAATAGAGGGACTGCCCAGCACAACGCTTGCGGCGGTTCCGCGGAGATGGACCGGAATGGTTTTGTTGAGTTCAACCGACAATGGGCCGGCAATCGCCGCCTGGCCGAGGCCGACGGCGACCATGGACAAAGTGCACATTTTCGAAAACATTCTCATTCGCCGACTCCACGGTTTTCAGCATGGGCACATTAGTATGAAGAAGGTTGCNCGTTTCCTAACTAGGTTACCGNCGTGTTTGCATTCTATATATATAGTGGTTACGCGCGACCCGAACAAACGGAGCGCGAATCAGAAAAAGACCAATATTTGCAGGTCTTCAGAAGGTTAATAGTTCCCTCATTCGCCTTCACGGATTTTCTCTTTTCTTTCATGTGATGTTGAGAATGGTCGGGTAGGGTTGATCATGTTCCGGGTAGAGGATTTTGCCGGGGCAAAAACAATTGCATGATGGGAGTTTCCAAATGTTTGCACGTTTTCTGAAAGACGAGTCTGGTGCTACGGCTATTGAATACGGCCTGATCGCTGCTCTGATCGCAGTCGCTATCATCGGTGGCGCTACTGCTCTTGGTACGTCGGTCAACGACAAGTTCACCAACGTTTCCGGCAGCATCGACGGTGCTGGTGCAGAAGCTTCAGAATAATTATTTTCTGCGCTTCCTCTAATTAAACGAAGCCGCTGGGATGTCCCGGCGGCTTCTTTTATTCTTGAGGCGGATTGTCTCAAAACTTCCTTCAGCCTTTTGTGTCACAAGGCCTGCATATTGAATTGAAGGAAGCCCTCCATGATCCTGGCCATTCTTTCCAGCGCATTCCTGGCCCTCTGCGTCTTTGCGGCGATGCACGACGTCAACCGGCTGACCATTCCCAATTGGCTCAATTTGACGCTTGCCGGCATGTTTGTTCCGGCCGCGGCGGTGTCCGGCGTTCCAATGGAGATCATTGGTGGACATGCTATGGCAGCGGGCTGCGCGTTCCTGATCGCCTTTGGGCTCTTTGCCTTCAATATCTTTGGGGGAGGGGATGCCAAGATGATTCCCGCCGTGATTCTCTGGCTTGGGCCAAATGCAACGATTCCGTTCGTATTCATGATGGCTGTGGCGGGTGGCGGCTGTGCACTTCTCATCCTTGCGGTAAGAAAATATATGCCAGCCGAGGCGCTTCCGGGGGCCATTCGCGCGCCGTTCGAAGAGAAGGCGGGTGTGCCTTACGCAGTGGCCATTACAGCGGGCGTGTTTGCAGCGGGAGGCAGTTCTCCATTCCTTTCGGAAATCTTAAACCGGATCGGTCTTTTCAGTTAACGATGCTTTAGTGGCCTTGTGAAAATGTCCGCTCTGACCGGGTGAATCTGAATGCGTCAGACCATCCGAGGTGTCTTGAATTCCGGAGGAGTGGGGCCTCATGTCACCAGTTCGGCTGATTATCCTGATCGGCGCTGCCATCGCCGCCATTGCAGCGGCGTTTCTTGTCAGAAACCTCGTTGATGCAACGCCATCGCAGGCAGTCCAGTCGACTGTGGTCGAGACGGTGGAAGTATCCGAAACGAAGGTTCTTGTGGCAGCGCGAGACCTGATGATCGGTGATGTAGTGACCGTAGACGATCTTGAATGGGCTGACTGGCCTGAGGACAATGTCGTTGAAGGGTACCTGACCGAAGAGTCTTCTCCTGAGGCGATCGAAGAGTGGGCCGGTACGGTAGTGCGTATCCCAATGTTCGAGTTGGAACCCATCCTGACGAAAAAACTGGTAGCCAAAGGCGACACCGGAACGATGGCCGCGCTCGTCACGCCGGGCATGCGGGCGATATCTGTCGAGATTTCTACCGAATCCGCTTCGGGCGGATTCATCCTGCCAAATGATTATGTCGATGTGATCATGACCTACCAAATGACCTTTGTGGGCCCGGATGGCGCGCCTGCCGAGCAAACGACCAGTGAGACAATACTCCAGAACGTACGGGTGCTGGCTATAGACCAGATCCACACCAAGGACAGCGAGACAGAAGGGCCCTATCAGGTCGGGAACACTGCAACGCTGGAAGTGAACAACAAGGAAGCCGAACTGATAGCCCTGGCCGAACGGAAGGGGCGTCTGACCCTGTCGTTGCGCCCATGGTCTGATGTTGGCGACACATTCGAGCGGGATGCGCGGGTTGACCTGCTCGAAACGGGGGGAAGCAGCAATGGCGGTATCAAGATATATCGTAGTGGCAAGGCGACCAGCGCCGGGCCAGGGGGTAGCTGATCGTGGGTAAGCGGAGTTACATTTCAGGTATTGCTGCGCTGACTCTGGCGTTCGCACCTTCAGCAGTTGCTGCGCCAGAATCAATCGGGGCGAACATCACCTATCCCGGTGAGTCAAACTATAGTGAGCGCGTCACACTGGGCCTGAACAAGTCCATGATAGTCGAGCTGGACAAGCCAGCCGCAGACGTTGTGATTACCAATCCCGAAATTGCAGATGCCGTTGTGCAGACTGCCAAGCGCATCATCTTTCGCGGGGTCAATTTCGGCCAGACAAATGCATTCGTCTTCGACCGGGCAGGAAACCAGATCCTGAACCTGGAAATCGGTGTCGAGATGGATATGGCCAGTCTGGAGCAGCTTGTCGCGCGCCACGTTCCGGATGCGAGAGTGCGGATCGAAGGTGTGAATGGCAGCGTCGTGCTGACCGGCACGGCCGACAGTCTGTCTGCATCGAATGCGGTAGAGCGGCTGGTCTCTGCCTATGTTCGGGCGGGTGACGAAACGCAGGTCATCAACATGATCAACATTTCCGCGAAGGACCAGGTCATGCTGGAAGTTCGCATCGTGGAGATGCAGCGCAACGCGGTCAAACAGCTCGGCATCAATCTGACCGGCTCGCCTGGTTTTGGCGATCTGTCGCGTCTTGTGGAGCGCCAATTGTTTACGGACAATGGCAGCGGGACCGTAGTGGATTCGGGCACAACGACGCTGGCGCCTGGCCTGCCATATTCTCTGAATGCTGACATTGGCAGCTCGCTCAGCTTCCCGGTGCAGGGCCAGAGCCTTGGTGGTTTTGGCGGCACCATAGGTTACCAGAATTACGTTGGATCGGATCTGCAATCGAGTATCGGCGCAGAGATCAATGCGCTGGAGCGCGTCGGAATCGTTCGGACACTGGCAGAGCCAAACATCGTTGCCATGTCGGGTGAAAGCGCCAAATTCCTCGCGGGCGGTGAGTTCCCTGTCCCGGTCGGGCAAGACAACAATGGTCGCATCACGGTTGAGTTCAAACCCTATGGTGTCGGCCTTGGCTTTACGCCGGTTGTCCTCTCCGAAGGGCGGATTTCACTGAAAGTGTCGACCGAAGTTTCCGAACTGACATCTGAAGGCGCGTTTCAGGGCACCAGTTCCACGACGACCGATGCGGATGGCAATGTCTACACGGTAGAAGGCGCAACTCTGCCCGCTCTGTCTGTGCGGCGTGCGGAATCAACCATCGAGCTGCCGTCCGGCGGATCCATGATGATGGCCGGCCTGATCCAGACCCGGTCGCGCCAGACGCTGGACCAGGTGCCTGGTCTCAAGAAGTTGCCCATTCTGGGTGCGTTGTTCCAGTCACGGGACTTCATTCAGTCGGAAACGGAACTGGTTGTGATTGTCACGCCATATCTGGTGGATCCGACATCGAAGAATCAGTTGCGGACGCCTGCGGATGGCTTTGCAAACAGCTCTGACGCCAAGACGATCTTCTTCGGCAAGCTGAACGAACAGTATGGCAAGAACGGCGCGAAAGTGGATGCAGAATCCTATCGTGCGCCTGTTGGCTTCATTGAGGAATAGGGGACCGGGAATGACCAGATTGAAGACATCTTCTTTTGCATTTGCCGCCATTGTCGGCGTGGCAACCGTCACAGCCTGCGCGAGCCAGGCCCCGACCGCAGTGCCAGCGTCCTATCTTCAGGGGACGCCGTTGGACCGAAACCAGATCGGTGTGGCAAAGCGAACCGAGTTTCTTGAAATCGATATTCATCCGGCAGCCAGTGAGCTGAGCCTGAGCGACAAGGCGCGGATCCAGAATTTCGTTGCGGCCTATCGGTCCGCAGGACACGGACCGCTGATCATGTCATTGCCGGAATCCTCACAGAATCCTCAGCTGGCCGTTACGGCCGTTGTTGAGGCTCGCGAGATCGCCTGGGAAAACGGGGTCACTTATGAGGAAATGTCCGGCAGCAGCCATGGCGCTGACTCAGAGATTTCCGAGCCGCTGATCCTGGCGTTCCAGGCCTATGAGGCCATTGCACCGGATTGTCCGTCGCTGGCCAGCCTGGATATGGCAGACATTTCTTCGAACAATGAACTGCCGACGTTGGGCTGTGCGATCCGCACGAATATGGCGGCAATGATTGCGGACCCTGCTGACCTGCTCGGCCAGAGGCCGCTTGAACAAGGTGACGCGCTGCGTCGCAACACGATCCTGACGAAGTTCCGGGCCGGGGAAGCCACCGGAGCAGAGCGCAGTGAGGATGAGTCCGGCCAGGTGTCGTCTGCGGTTGGCAACTAGGGCTGAGGGAAGAAGGTTTGGTAGAGCATGTCTAACGAAAAAGCACTGTTTGACGAAGACTTTGAAGACGTCTTTTCTGACGATCCGCTGGCTGATCTTGTAAGGCCGTCTGCGGCAAATGACGCAACGGATGAGCAGGATGCAGTCGCTGAAGATGCTGCGTCCGGGGCTGCGCTTCACAATCCGGTCGAGCAGGACCTCAGCGCGTTCGGCCACGGCGAGCCTTCGGGTGGCGACGTGATGCTGCCGGCCATCTCCATCAAGCTGTTCTATGAGCGTGAAGAGACACGCGGCATGCTTGAAGTGTGTTCCCACGATCGGCGCATGGGGCGCGCAACGGTCGAGTGCATTCCTGGCGGCATTCCGGCGGCGATCGCCTATATGAGCGAAAACCCGACGCCAAACCTGCTTCTGATCGAGTCCTCGGATTCGGCAGCTCAGGTCTTGCGCGAAATTGATGCGCTGGCGGAGCATTGCGACGAGAACGTCAAAGTGATGGTGATCGGTGCTGTAAACGACATCACGCTGTATCGTCAGCTGATCGCTCGGGGCGTTAGCGAATATCTTGTTCCACCCTTCCAGCCACTTCAGATCATTCGGTCCATCGGCGAGTTGTTCGTCAATCCGGAGTCGCCGTTCATCGGCAAGCAGATCTCCGTGGTAGGTGCCAAGGGCGGGGTAGGGGCCTCAACCATTGCGCACAATCTGGCCTGGGCATTGGCCGAGAATGTGAAGGTCAATACGACGCTGGTAGATCTGGATCTGTCATTCGGGACCACGGCGCTGGATTTCAATCAGGAGACGCCTCAAACGGTAGCCGACGCCTTGTTGGCCCCGGAGCGCGCAGATGAATCCGTCATCGAGCGCTTGCTTGCCAAGCCGACAGACCGGTTGTCCCTCTTCACGGCGCCGGCCACGATCAACCAGATCATGGACATTCCGGATGAAGCTTATTCCACGGTAATTGAAGGCGTGCGCCGCAATGTTCCGTATCTCGTGCTGGACCTGCCGCACATGTGGTCCAGCTGGATGATGAGCACGCTGATCGCATCAGATGAAGTTATCATTGTTTGCCAGCCGGATCTCGCATCGCTGCGCAATGGCAAGAACATGATCGACCAGATGAAGGCCAAGCGCCCGAACGATCATCCGCCACGCCTAGTATTGAACATGAGCGGTGTGCCGAAGCGCCCGGAGATTCCCGCCAAGGACTTCTCCGCAGCGATCGGCGTAGAGCCGGACGTAATTTTGCCATTCGACCCTGAACTGTTCGGCACAGCCGCGAACAATGGCCAGATGATTTCCGAGACAGCGCCTGAATCCAAGTCATCTCAGGCCATCGATCATCTCGCCTCTACGCTCAGCGGACGCGCTGTCGTGCCTCAGGAAAAGTCATTCCTTAAGAAGTTGCTGGGAAAGTGATCCTGGGGAGATCTCTCGTATGGCCTTTGGAAAACGACCTGCCAGCAGTCAGACGCTGACGCCAACCTCAACACCTGCGCCCAAGCCGACACCGAAACCGGTGCCAGTGGCTGAGGCGAAACCCAAGCCTGCGCCGAAGAAACCTCCGGTACCGGAGCCTGTGCCGGTAAAAGGCGCGCCCAAGCCGATTGCGAAGTCGAAACCCGCAAGCCCACCGCCGGAGCCCAAGCCGGAACCCGTGCGCAAGGTCAACCAGCAGACAGATCAGTACTATGCGACGAAGATGACCATCTTCAACGCGCTGATCGACACGATTGACCTGTCACAGCTCGCCCAGCTCGACGCCGAAAGCGCGCGTGAGGAAATCCGCGACATCGTTGTCGAAATCATCAGCATCAAGAATGTTGTGATGTCGATCTCAGAGCAGGAACAGCTGCTCGACGATATCTGCAACGATGTGCTCGGCTATGGTCCGCTGGAGCCATTGCTGGCGCGGGACGACATTGCCGACATCATGGTCAACGGCGCCGACACCACATATATCGAGGTAAACGGCAAGATCGAGCGGACGAATATTCGCTTCCGCGACAATGCCCAGCTGATGAATATCTGTCAGCGTATCGTGAGCCAGGTGGGTCGCCGCGTGGACGATTCCTCACCCATCTGTGACGCGCGCTTGCTGGACGGCTCACGTGTGAACGTCATCGCGCCGCCATTGGCAATTGACGGTCCGACCCTTACCATTCGTAAGTTCAAGAAGGACAAGCTGCGCCTGGACGATCTCGTTAATTTCGGGTCGATCTCCGAAGCTGGCGCTGAAATTCTGCGCATTATCGGTCATTCGCGCTGCAACGTCCTGATCTCTGGCGGTACGGGTTCAGGAAAGACAACGCTGTTGAACTGCCTGACCGGCTTCATTGACCCGACCGAGCGCGTCATCACGTGCGAAGACTCTGCGGAACTTCAGCTCCAGCAGCCGCATGTCGTGCGCCTCGAAACGCGCCCGCCGAACATTGAAGGTTCTGGCGAAATCACGATGCGGGATCTGGTCAAGAACTGTCTGCGTATGCGTCCTGAGCGGATCATTGTGGGCGAGGTGCGTGGACCGGAGGCATTCGACTTGCTGCAGGCCATGAACACGGGCCATGACGGCTCAATGGGAACACTGCACGCCAACAGCCCGCGCGAAGCCCTGAGCCGGGTTGAATCCATGATCACGATGGGCGGCTTCTCGCTGCCTGCGAAGACGATCCGTGAAATGATCGTCGGGTCTATCGATGTGGTTGTGCAGGCCTCTCGCCTTCGGGATGGCTCCCGCCGGATCATGAACATCACCGAGGTGATGGGGCTGGAAGGGGAGACCATCGTGCTGCAGGATGTACTGAAGTACGAAATCGAGGGCGAAGACGAAGACGGAAAAGTCGCAGGCACGCACCGCGGCACGGGCGTGGGTCGTCCGCGCTTCTGGGAGCGGGCGTCCTATTACAATCTTGAGCGCGACCTGGCTGTGGCTCTCGACGAGCTGGGGTCCTGATAGATGGATAATTCACTCATCATCTATGCAATCGCCGGGCTTGCCTTCCTGACCATTGTCGGCGTGGGCCTCGCCTTGACAGGCGATAGCGCCGACGCGGCTGCGAAGAAGCGTGCCAAAGCGATCGGCACCGGCGGGTCCGGGGCTGGCAAGCGCGGGAAGGCGATGGACGAAACCGCCAAGCGCCGCCAGAAAACCCAGGAAATGCTGGACAATATGCGCAAGCAGGACAAGGAGCGGCGCAAGGCGATCCGACCGCAGAACTTGAAGTCCCGCTTAACTCAGGCCGGGCTGGATATTCCCGTCGCGGCGTTCTGGATGCTCTCTCTCGTGCTGGGCCTCCTGATTGGAGGTCTGGTTTACACACTTGGTTTCGATGGCCTCGTGATTGGCGGCGTGTCCCTGAAGAGCCGTCCGATTCTGGTTGGCTCGGCATTCTTTGTTGGCGCCGTTGGCTTGCCGCGCATGATCCTGAATTTCATGACCAATGGCCGAAACAAGAAAATGATCAACCAGTTCGCTGATGCGCTGGATATTATCGTTCGGGGTGTGAAGTCCGGTTTGCCGTTGAATGAAAGTGTCCGGATCATCTCTCGGGAATCCCCTGAGCCACTGCGGACTGAATTTGCTATGCTGTCAGACAATCTGGCCATGGGGGCAGGGCTCGAGCGGTCGCTGAACACATTCTACAAGCGTGTGCCGCTTCAGGAAGTGAACTTCTTCATGATCGTGCTCATGATCCAGTCCAAGGCGGGTGGTAACCTGTCTGAGGCATTGGGTAATCTGTCGAGCGTCATTCGTGCCCGGAAGATGATGCGCGAAAAGGTAAAGGCCATGTCGTCCGAGGCCAAGGCGTCGGCCATGATCATCGGCGCGTTGCCCTTTGTGGTCGGTTTCCTCGTCTACATGACCACGCCCGCCTATGTGATGCAGCTGTTCACGACGGATACGGGCCATCTCTTTCTGACCATCGGTGTGGTCATGATGATGATGGGCGTTGCCGTTATGCGCAAAATGATCAACTTCGACATGTAGGGGCGACAGATGGGAGATATTCTTACATCACTCGCCAAGCCTGATGCGATTGCAGCTCTTCTGGTCGCGCTCGCCGTGTTCGCGACCGTGATTTCTGTCCTGCTGCCATATCTGCAGACGGACAAACTGGAAACGCGCCTGAAGGCGGTCACGGAACAGCGCGAGAAACTTCGTAAGCAGAGCCGCGCCGCACTGGACAATCCGAAAGGCCTTCGCCGGACGGATGATTCCATGGTGGGCAACATTTCGTCGAAGCTGAATCTGGCCAAGGCGCTGGAAGATCCGAACATTGTCGACAATCTGTCCAAGGCCGGTCTGCGGGGGCCGGGGCCATTGTCAGCCTTCTACTTTGCGCGAATGACGCTGCCTTTCGCTGGCGCCCTGCTGATGTTTTTCTACATCTTCTTCGTCAATGATCACGGCTTCTCGCCGATGCTGAAATATGGCTCGCTGCTATTTGGTGCCGCAGCAGGTTTCTATGCACCGAACCTCTATGTTTCGAACATGGCCCAGAAGCGCCAGCAATCGATCATGCGTGCCTTTCCGGATGCGCTGGACATGCTGCTGATCTGCGTTGAGGCGGGTATGTCGATCGAGCTTGGCTTCTCAAAAGTGAGTCAGGAAATCGGATCTGCATCACCGGAGCTGGCGGAAGAGTTCGGCCTGACCGTGGCGGAGCTGTCTTACCTGCCAGAGCGTCGTCAGGCATATGAGAACCTCGCAAAGCGTACCGGGAATGACGGTATCAAGGCGGTCTGTATGGCGCTGGGACAGGCGGAGCGCTACGGTACGCCTCTCGGCGACGCCCTGCGCATCATGGCCAAGGAAAACCGCGACATGCGCATGGCGGCTGCTGAGAAAAAGGCGGCCGCACTGCCTGCGCAGCTGACGGTTCCAATGATCCTGTTCTTCCTGCCCGTGCTTTTCCTCGTAATGCTTGGCCCGGCCTATATCGGCTTCAAGGCATCGCAAGCCAGCGACGAGGCGTCAGTGCCATTGATCGAGCAGTCGGATACGAACTGGGGCTGAGGTCCGGGTGACTTCAGTGAAGCGCGCTCGCTGGCTGGTCCGGCGGGCGCGTTTCGTTTCTGAAGGGATGG